>DKBC01000344.1 GCA_002451065.1 Betaproteobacteria bacterium UBA6910 | reverse complement strand
GTCGGACTCGTCGGCCTCGGCCACGATGAACTCGCCGCTGCCAAGCTTGGCGTGGGAGCCCGCCGCCTCCAGTCGCCCGCCAATTACGAAGGTTGGGTCCATACCCGCCTCGGCGAGGATGCTCGCGATCAGGCTCGTGGTAGTGGTCTTGCCATGGGTGCCCGCCACGGCGATCCCTTGGCGCAGGCGCATCAGTTCCGCCAGCATGAGGGCCCGCGGAACAACCGGTACCTTGCGCGCCCGCGCTGCCACCACCTCCGGGTTATCCTCCTTGACTGCGGTGGACACCACCACAGCGTCTGCGCGGGCGACATGCTCCGCGGCATGCCCGATGTCTACCTTGGCCCCAAGGCCGGCGAGGCGCTGCGTCACGGCGCTCTCATGGATGTCCGATCCGCTCACCTCGTAGCCGAGGTTGAGCAGCACTTCGGCGATGCCGCTCATGCCCGCGCCGCCAATGCCCACGAAATGCACCCGCCGGACCTTGTGCCTCATGCCGCCAGCTCCTCGCACACCCTGACCACGTCCCGGCCCGCCTCGGGACGGCCCAGGGAGCGGGCGGTGCGCGCCATCGCCAGTAATCTCTGGCGGTCGAGCGTGCGGAGCAGCTCCGCGAGCCGCTCCGGGTTGAGTTGCGGCTGGGGAAGGAGGATCGCGGCTCCCGGGTCCGCTAGATAACGGGCGTTGCGCGTCTGGTGGTCGTCCACGGCATGGGGAAACGGAACCAGGATGCTGGCCACGCCCGCCGCCGCAAGCTCCGAGACCGTTAGCGCGCCGGCCCGGCAGATCACGAGATCACTCTCGGCATACACCGCGGCCATGTCGTCGATAAAGGCCACCAGTCGGCCGGCCACCCCAGACTCGGCGTATGCACGGCGCAGAAATTCGACATGTTTTTCCCCGGCCTGATGAGTCACCTCCGGCCGGACCTCGGGCGGAAGCAGGGCCAGCGCCTTGGGCACGGTGACATTTAGGGCTTGGGCGCCCAGGCTCCCGCCTATCACCAGCACGCGCAGCCTGCCCTGTCGTCCCGAAAACCGCTGGACGGGCTCCGGGACACCGGCGATTGCGTCGCGCACCGGATTTCCGGTTACGCGAACGTTGCGTCCGGAAAGCGCCCCCGGGAACGCGATCAAAACGCGGTCGGCCACTTGCGCCAGCACCCGGTTTGCAAGCCCGGCGACCGAATTCTGCTCGTGGATAGCCAGCGGCTTCAGCAGGAGTGCAGCCATCATGCCCCCCGGGAAAGCGGGGTAGCCACCCATGCCGAGCACCACGTCCGGGCGCACCCGGAACAGAGCCGCCGCGCTCTGCCAAAACGCGATCAGCAGCTGGAGCGGCAGCAGCAGCCAGGCCAGCGCCCCCTTGCCGCGCACGCCGGAGAAGCGGATTGTTTCCATGGCATAGCCCCGCCCGGGGACCAGCCGGCTCTCCATGCCGGCGGCGGTCCCAAGCCACACCACGTTCCAACCTCCGCCGCGCATCAGATCCGCCACGGCAAGCCCCGGAAACACGTGACCACCAGTGCCCCCAGCCATGATCAGAATTGTCCGGCTCACGGGTATCCCTTCAGGGCCTGGCGGTTCTCGAAATCGACCCGCAGCAGCAGCGCCAGGGCAAGACAGTTGGCCGCCATGGCGCTGCCGCCGAAGCTCATTAGCGGGAGGGTCAGGCCCTTGGTCGGGAACACACCCGTGTTTACCCCGATGTTGACAAGCGCCTGGGTCGCAAGCCATACCCCGATGCCCTGGGCCACCAAAGCCGAGAAGGGGCGCTCGAGATTGGCCGCCCGGCGCCCGATCAAAAACGCCCGCCACACCAGCCAGCCGAAGAGGGCGATGATAAGCGACACGCCCGCGAAACCCAGCTCCTCGGCGATTACCGCCATCAGGAAATCGGTATGCGCCTCGGGTAGGTAGAAAAGCTTTTCGACACTGCCGCCAAGCCCGACACCGAACCACTCGCCGCGGCCAAAGGCGATCAGCGCATGGGATAGCTGGTAGCCCTTGCCAAAGGGGTCCGACCAGGGATCCATGAAGGCCGCGATCCGCTGCATGCGGTAGGGGGAGGTGACGATCAGGATCATGAAACCCGTGACGAGCAACCCCATCAGGCCGGCGAACAAGCGCCAGTTCATGCCACCGAGAAACAGTATCGACACGGCGATGGCGGTAATCACCGCGAAGGCGCCAAAGTCGGGCTCGGCCAGCAGCAGCGCCCCGGTGAGCAGCATCACGAAAAACATCGGCAGGAAGCCCTTGCGCAGGCTGTCCATCCAAGCGGCCTTGCGCACGGTGTAGTCGGCGGCATAGAGCACCACAAACAGCTTCACCAGCTCCGACGGCTGGACGTTGACGAACATCAGCGGGAGCCAGCGCCGGCTGCCGTTGACTTCCCGCCCCACTCCCGGCAGCAGCACCAACACCAGCAGGGCGACGCCGAACACGAAGAGATAGGGCGCCATACCTTGCCAGGCGCGCATCGGGATCTGAAACGCGGCCAGCCCGATCACCATGCTCACCGCCAGGTAAGCCCCGTGCCGCGCCAGAAAATAATGTGCCTGGTAAGCGGTGTGGCGACTCGCCTCCGCGGTGGCGATGGATGCCGAGTAAACCATGACCAGACCCAGCGCCAGCAGCGCCAGCGCAACCCAGGCCAGGGGCGCGTCAAAATCCGGTATGGCGCGAGGTGGTACGCTCAGCTGACGCACACTCACGGTCGCGCCTCCGCCAGTCGCCGCACCGCGGCGATGAATACCTCCGCCCGATGGGTGTAATCGCGGAACATGTCGAAGCTGGCGCA
>DKBC01000151.1 GCA_002451065.1 Betaproteobacteria bacterium UBA6910 | reverse complement strand
GACATCGCGATCCTGCGCACTCTCGGAGCGTCCCCCCGCAGCATCATGAAGGTCTTCATCGTGCAGGGCTCGCTGATGGGCGTGCTCGGCACCCTGCTCGGGGTGGCGGGGGGCGTTGTCCTCGCCCTCAACGTGGACGTGGTGGTGCCCGCCATCGAGCGCCTGTTCAGCGTCCAGTTCCTGGCCAAGGACGTCTACTACATCAGCGACCTGCCCTCCGACCTGCAGTGGAAGGACGTGGCCTATATCGCCGGGGTGTCCCTGGTGCTGAGCCTGCTGGCCACCATCTATCCCAGCCTGCGCGCTTCGCGCGTCAATCCCGCGGAGGCCCTGCGCTATGAGTGACGGCCCGGTTATCGCCTGCCGCGGGCTGCGCAAGAGCTATTTCCAGGGCAAGCTGGAGGTGCCGGTGCTGCTGGGCATGAGCCTGGAGGTGGGGGCGGGCGAGATGGTGGCGGTGGTGGGAGTGTCCGGCTCCGGCAAGAGCACGCTGCTGCACCTTCTCGGGGGGCTGGACGAGCCCAGCGCGGGCAGTGTCGCCGTGATGGGGAAGGAACTGGCGGAGATTTCCGAAGAGGAGCGGGGCAACCTGCGCAACCGTTCTCTGGGTTTTGTGTATCAGTTCCACCACCTGCTGCCGGAATTCACCGCTTTGGAAAACGTGGCCATGCCGCTGCTGATTCGGCGCGCGACGCGGGACCAGGCGCTCGCCGAAGGGGCGGACATGTTGGGGCGGGTCGGGCTCGGGCACCGGCTGCACCACATGCCGGGTGAGCTGTCGGGGGGCGAGCGCCAGCGGGCCGCGGTGGCGCGGGCCCTGGTCACGCGTCCCGCCTGCGTGCTGGCGGACGAGCCCACCGGCAACCTGGACCCCCACACGGCCGAGGGCGTGTTCGAGCTGATGCTGAGCCTCAACCGCGAGCTCAACACCAGCCTGGTGATCGTCACCCACGACCTCGATCTGGCGAGCCGCGCCCAGCGCGTGCTGCGCATCGTGGACGGGCATCTGCAGCCGGCGGGCTGACCGGATTCGGAAGGAGGCATTGCCATGAACGACCGCGCCTGGGGCGTGTTCGCCCCGGTCCTCACCCCCTTCCGCCGCGACCTGTCCCCGGACCCGGAACGCCTGGTGCGGCTGTGCCGCTGGATCCTGGGGCAGGGCGCCAATCTGGTGCCATTCGGCACCACGTCGGAAGCCAACTCCCTAGGGGCCGACGAGCGCGTCTCCCTGCTGGAGCGGCTGGTGGCGGCCGGCCTCGATCCCGCGCGCATGCTCCCGGGCACCGGCTGCTGTTCCATCACCGAGACCGTCGCGCTTACCGCCCACGCGGTGAAGATCGGCTGCGCCGGCGTGCTGATGCTGCCGCCCTTCTACTACAAGGATGTCAACGACGAGGGGCTCTACCGCCACTACGCCAAGGTGATCGAAGGCGTCGGCGACCCGCGCCTGCGCCTTTACCTCTACCACATCCCACCCATCGCCCAGGTGGGCATCAGTGTCGGACTGATCCAGCGCCTGCTGCGGGACTACCCGCAGACCGTGGTGGGCCTTAAGGACAGCTCGGGGGACTGGTCCAACACCCAGGCCGTGCTGGACGCCACCCGCGGCGCCGATTTCCGGGTGTTGCCGGGGAGCGAGGCTTTCCTGCTGCGGGGGCTGCGCGCCGGGGCCGCCGGCTGCATCACCGCCGGCGCCAACGTGAATCCGGGCCCGATCCAGGCAGTACTCGAACGCTGGCAGACGCCGGAGGCCGACGCCCTGCAGGCCGGCATCGACAAGGTGCGGGGCGTGATCTCAAACTACCCGCTGATGGCGGCGCTCAAGGAAATCCTGGCCGAGGGACGCAAAGACCCTGAATGGCGCACCTTGCGGCCGCCCCTGGTGGAACTGACCCGGGAGCAGGCAAAGGCCCTCCTCGAGGCCCTGGACGCGGTCGGATTCCGGCTCGCGGACGACCGCGAGCATTGACTGTCCGGGGAAAAGCCGACGACCACGATTTGATCCCACGCCGTCCCGGCGTAAGCCGGGACCCGGGTTCTCGCGCGACCCAAGCGGAATTGCGGCCTTCGCCGGCATGACGGGGGCGAGGCGTCCGGGTGTCAGATCCATCCCGGACGCTCGGAAGGTGCCGACAGCGGTGCCGCGCGGAGCCACATCCCGAGAGACTCCGCTCCCGCGCCCTCCTGGCACCCGCGGCGTTTTGCCGCATTGCAATATGACGAGGAAAAGAGTATATTAGCATCAACTAATAAAGACAAAGCATGGCGCGTGGCTCGCGTACAAGACGCCTCCAGCGGGCGCTCCTGGAGCGCGCATTCAAGACTTCCTCCGTAGGTCTCCGGCGGTTTGGATCCCCCTTCCCCCGCCGGATTTTTTTTGCCCGCGTGCCGCGAATACGGTCAGCCGCTGTTTTCGGTGGGAACTGGCCGCAGCAGCAACCCGGTGGTGGAAACCCGCACCTCCAGCGTCGCCGGCCGGTCCGCCATCAGGAACGTGCCCGAGCCATACTCGGCGTCCAGCAACGGCGCCAGGAAGGCGAATCGGCGGCGTAGATCGAACATGTTGACCGGCTTTTGCTCCGAGAGCGTGTACACCGTGCGCGGCCGGTCCCGCTCCGCCTGCAGGTCCACGTAGCGGCCGCCCACCCGGTCCAGTTCGTAGGCCGTGTGCAGGCCGATCACGTTGGCCAGGGGGTTCCACTTGAGGATATGCGCGTCCACGTAGATCTGGTCCCCCGCCAGCTTGAACACGTCGCGCCGCCCGTCGGGGAACTTGACATAGGCGGTAAAGGTTTGCGGGCCCGTCGGCCGCACCTCGATGGTCGCCGCCAGGTCCTCCCGCGTGAACGACTGGTATCCCTGGATACCCAGGGTGACGGTGGCGAACCCTCCCGCCAGCGCGAGAAACAGCAGTCCGAGCGCAGTCCGCGCGGTGAACTTCAGGAAGCGGCCCCGTCGCAGGGCGCCGAAGCCCATCAGCAGGAAGAGGAGGGCGATGACGCCCGTGAGAATCGCGATCAGCGGCAGGGGTTCGAGCATGACGGAATTCTAGCAGCGGCTGGGCGCGCCCGCCGTGCCAGCGGAGAGGAATACGCTTTACGCGACAAGCTTGACTACTTCTTGCCGCTCAGCTCCGCATTGATGATGCGACGTCGATCGGGCGCGACCAAATAATGGATGATGCCGAGGAGCTCCAGGCCGTTATCGTAGTACTTGATTTCATCCCGGACCATGAACGGTGCTCGTTGTCTCGGGCCCCGGGCCACGAGGTAACACCGGACATCGGCACCCATCGCCATTCCCGCTTCGATACACGAATTGGGATTGTAGCCGGCTTTGGCGTTCTGTGAGCGGTTCTCGCCCCCGGAATCCCCGCCGCCGAGGTTCGCGATCACCGCAGTAGCCTTTCGAATCCGATCGAGAATCACATCAACCACGGGACCGGTCCGCACCTTGTCCCCGACCACACAAGGCAGACCGGTCACCCGCTGAACGACATTTCGAACCGCGTCCGTCGTTTCCACTTCTTCCTCCTGCATTCCCGTCGCATAGAAGAAATAGTGGCTGTGAGCCGGCTGGCGAAAGCGGTGATAAAGATCCTCCGTGGCCCGTTCCAGAATATCGCCACTGCGCAGTTCCGCCGCGGTGCCGCGGATCGCCTGAGCCTCGACTTCGTCCGGCAGTACCACGCCCGGACTCGCGACGACGAGGAAGGGCAGGTCGATTTGCCTTGCCCAACCGAGTTCGCGCAGGATGTACTTGGGCTCTTCTCCTTCGGGCAACACGGCCACCATCGCGCCGCATGTCTCCAGGAGCCTTCGCACGCGGGGCTCAATCCTGTCACCTCCGGGCTGATCCTTGGCGTCGCCGATCAGCCGGAATCCCTCGTTGGCGAGCTTGCCGAGCGCGAGGTCCGAGAGATCATGCTTGCTCCACGGTGCACTCACATAGACGTCGCGGCTGTCTTCCGGATCCGGATTACCTTCGCCGGGGTAAAACGCCTTGATGATCTGCAGGGCCACACCCAGCGTGAACTCGCCATCCGACGCGTCGATATACGTTGTTGAGAGAAGCTGCAGCGGGACCTTGCAATCGTCGATTTGAACGGCGATCACCGCGAATTCGCCTTCCGATTGCTTGCGCTCCTCGAGGGCGCAAACGATTTCTCCGTTCACCCAGTCGGAGTCGACGGACGCCTTCGACAGCACGAGGATGATTCCCCGGCACTTGGCGATATTCTCCCTCAGCCGATCACTGACCTTGGAGCCGGCATCCAGGCTCGTCCTGTCGAGCCAGATCTCGTATCCCGCAAAACGCGTCAGCCAGTCGTGAAGCTTTTCGACGAAGGAGCCGTTCGAGTGCGAGTAGCTCAGGAATGCGCGGTATGGCCGTCTGTGAACCTTGTTGGTCACGACATCTTCCTCTCGGTGGCTTGGCCGGGGTGCGGCGGATGAACCTCGTTGGACTGTAAGGCGGCGGCGCTGGCTAGGAGGATTGTACGGCGAGGGGACCGGCTGTCAAACGAATGCCATGGAAACATGGTTTGGCCCGGGGGCGGGCTGGCCTAATTCCACGGGAACGGTGATCGCGGGCGACAGGGAGTGATCGAGGGCGGACGAAGATTGCGAGTCCGGTCACGGCGAAGGCGCCGCGACTTCCATCCGAGATGCCGGTCAGCAAGACGCGGAAGGCGACGATGCCCGTTGGAATCGCGATCGGCGGCAGGGGTTCCGGCATCACGGAATTCGAACAGGCCCTACCGCCTTCCCCTGCACCTTTTCCGGTTTACGCGTGGCATCGCGTTCAGCGCAGGAGAGGGGCACGGCGGTGGGCATCGATCCAGTAGCCCCAGATCACGAACAGCCACTGGGCGTGCCCGGTCCAGGCGATCGCTTCCACGCTCGGCGGCGGCGGACCGAGCAGGTTCGCCGCGTAGATCGCCAGCAGGAGCGCCACCAGCCCCCAAAGTGCCCAGCGCCCCACGCCGTCCGCCGCCTCGGTGCTTCGCAGATAAAGCCCGAGGCCCAGCGCCAGCAGGCCGACCTCCAGGGCCACGCTCGGAATGAACGACGACCAGAGATTTAGGCCCACGAATTGCGTCGCGCCGGGGTAGAGGGGCAGGTCCGAACGGTGGACCAGGGCATCCAGCGCCCAGTGGCTCGCCACCGCGACTCCGATGATCGCTGCGGCGCGGAAATCGCGCCGCAGGGCGTAGTAGGCGCCGCCGACCAGGGCCGCCCAAGCCAGAACGGCGAGCAGGCTGTGGGACCAGGGGTAGTGCTCGAAATCCAGCGGCGACACCGCCGTGATGCCGGGGACGATGCTGACGCGCTCCACGCCCAGGAGCAGCAGCGCCGGCCACAGCAGATCGAGAAACAGCGCCGCCAGGAGCAGCGTTCCCAGCGAAACTTTGGGCGCGGCGGTCTTGGCGCCGAAACCGATTCCGATGTGGCCGATGAACATGCCGGACGTCGTCTATCCGGAAATCAGCGGAAAGGAGCAACCGTAAGCTATTGCCGTCCGCTAGACCGACCGGCGGTCAGCCGGAAACCCCGGGAAACCCCATAGCTCGGAAATCTTTCCGAGCCTGTTCCCTTCCTCCTTCTGGCCCCACTTGCTTCTCAACGTCTCGGAGGACGCGCCAGTTATCGCATTCCAGTCAACCGCGCCGTCATGCGACATTCTGCACCTTGTTCGCGAAATCGCGGCCAGAGGTCGGGGGAGGCAGCGGCCTCCCGTCCTCGTGATATAGGGCAATGGCTTCCTCCACCACCTCGCATAGCTCATCGAATACGGCCTTCTCATCGGCGCCATGGCAACCACCGTAAATCAAGCCGGGAGAGCTTCCTACATAGCATTGATCTTCGTTCGACCACTCGACGATCTTGGCGTACCTCCCACCCTCTTTCATGACTTTGACTCCTCGATCGCGCTTCACCGCGCGCACCTGGCAGTGTTTTGCATCATCCCCGGCTGCCCCTGATATCGTGATCGGCCTGGAGACTTTCGGGTAAACGAAGTTGCGATGGCTGCCTTTCCCTCCGCGGTTCACGAAGCCAGCGCTCCAATTCGGCCATGAGCTCCTTCAGCTTAGGAGGCACCTTGGCTCTCTTTCATGGCGCGTGACGCGCTAAAGGATTCCGAAACGGCACCAATCCAGGACCCTCCTCGATGGGCAATCTCGATTCCTCACAATAATTTAACGGGCTATGGATGACAAGCGAATGAGGTCTTGGGACAAGCCATATCCCGGAACGGACTGAATCGCTTCGCGATTCTGCGGGCACCCCCCCCTCAGTACTCCACCGGCACCGGATCGAGGCTGCGCCACAGGTACCAGGTGGCGACGGTGCGCCAGGGACGCCAGGGACCGGCGATGGTCTGCATGCGGCGCAGGGAGATTGCGCGGCCGTTGTGGTAGTGGAGGCGGATCGCGCGCTGCAGGCCTAGGTCGGCCAGGGGCAGCACGTCGGGGCGCAGCAGGTGGAAGATGAGGAACATCTCCGCGCTCCAGCGGCCGATGCCCCGGAGCTTGCTGAGCTCCCGGATCAGGGCCTCGTCCTCGCGAGCGTGCCATTCTTCGGGCCGCAGGCTGCCGTCGGCGAAGGCGTGGGCCAGGCCCTGCAAGTACTCGACCTTGCGCAGCGAAAGCCCGCAGCGCTGGAGCCGGATGGTGGTGGCGCCGGAGACGGACCCCGGTTCCACGCCGCCCGTCGCCTCCTCCAGCCGGCGCCACACGGAGTCGGCGGCCTTGACCGAGATCTGCTGGCCGACGATGGAGCGGGCGAGGGTGACGAAGGCGTCGCCCCGGGTGGCGAGGGTCTCGCCGCGGTAGGCGCGCATGATTCCGGCCAGCACTTCGTCCCGGGCCGCCAGCTCCCGGCAGGCGCGCTTCCAGTAGTCCGGCTTCACGGCTTCGCGGCCGCGCGGCGCTGCGCCCGTCGCCGCCATTCCCACATCACGAACAGGCGCCAGCCGCCGAGCACCGCAACGTAGCCGGCGGCCGCGAGGATGAGACCGAGGAGGGGCAGGCCGATGCCCAGGGTCTTGCCCATGCCGATCAGCCAGTCCACGATGGCGGGCCACCACTGGCCGATGGGCTTGTCGAGCAGAGAGAGCTCGACAGCGGGCATGGGCTGGGTGTCGTTGGGCGTGAAGATGGATCCGATCTGGTACGCGACCCAGTACAGGGGAACGATGGTGAAGGGATTGGAGTACAGCGTGGTGATCATCGCCACCGGAAGGTTGACCCGGGCGATGCTGGCCACGATGGCGGCAGCCGCGAACTGCACCGGGTTGCTGCCCGGGATGAGGCCGGTGAACATGCCCACCGCGACGCCCCCCGCCACAGAGCGCCGGTTCAGGTGCCACAACCCGGGGTGCCGCACGCGATGGCCGAGGCGCGCCACGTACCGGTTATTGGCCACCGATTCATGGCTGGGTAGGAATCTGCGAAGGAACTTGCGGGGCATGGGGCGCGGCAGGAGAGCCTATTTTACCGGATGCCCTAGGCCGTCCGGCCTGTTGTCCGGTGGCATCCGGCTGCGTTAAACCGGGCTGGCTTCAATCGGATTTCCTGGCGTGCGCCTGAACATCGTCTGCTTCGTTCTCGGGGTCTGGCTGCTGCAGCGGCAGCCGGAGCTGCCGACATTGGCGTGGGCGTGGGGTTTGATTCCGTTGGCGGGCGCGGCCTGGTTCATTCCTTCCGACCGCGGGCGGACGCTTGGGTTCTTGCGGGAGATCACCTGGAAGGGCGGGTTCCTGCTGGCGGGCTTCCTTTGGGCCGCCGCGTTGGCGGCGTGGCGCCTTGCCGAGGCGCTTCCGCCGGAGTGGGAACAGCGGGACGTGGAGATCGTGGGCGTGGTGGCGGACCTTCCCCGCTCCCATGAAGCCAGCACCCGCTTCGAGTTCGACGTGGAGCGGGTGGTGGCGCCGGAGGCGCCGCTGCCCGGGCACATCGTGCTGAGCTGGTTCCGGGAGCGGGGCGAGGAAGCGATTCCCGTGGTGCGGGCCGGGGAGCGCTGGCGCCTCACGGTGCGGCTCAAGCGGCCCCACGGCTCGGCCAATCCCCACGGCTTCGACTTCGAGGCCTGGGCCCTGGAACGGGGCATCCGGGCGTCGGGCTACGTGCGCAAGGCGGAGAGAAACGCCCGGCTCGACGAACTGGCGGGCGCGCCCGGCTACCGGCTGCAGCGTCTTCGCCAGGACATCCGGAATCGCTTCCAGGCCGTGCTCGGCGAGCGGCCGGCGGCGGGCGTGCTGGTGGCGCTCGCCATCGGCGACCAGAACGCGATCCCGCGACCCCAGTGGCAGGTGTTCACCCGCACCGGGGTGAACCACCTGATGAGCATTTCCGGATTGCACATCACGATGTTGGCCAGTATCGCCTTTGCGATCTGCTACTGGCTATGGCGGCGCAGTATTTACCTGACCTTGCGCCTGCCGGCGCGCAAGGCCGCGGCGCCCGCGGCCATCCTGGCGGCGGGCAGCTACGCGCTCGTCGCCGGCTTCGCGGTGCCCGCGCAGCGCACGTTCTGGATGGTCACGGTCGTGGCGCTGGCGCTCGGGTTCGGCCGGATCGTCGCGCCGCTGCGCACGCTGCTGC
>DKBC01000177.1 GCA_002451065.1 Betaproteobacteria bacterium UBA6910 | reverse complement strand
CAGGCTGGCGGTGATGAAATCGTCCAGGTCGCCGTCCAGCACCGACTGGGTGTTTCCGATCTCCACCCCTGTGCGCAGGTCCTTGATGCGGGACTGGTCCAGGACGTAGGAGCGGATCTGGTGGCCCCAGGCGATGTCGGTCTTGGAGTCCTCCAGGGCCTGTTTCTGTTCGCTGCGCTTGCGCATCTCCAGCTCGAACAGCCGGGACTTGAGCATGGCCATCGCCTCCGCCCGGTTCCGGTGCTGGGAGCGGTCGTTCTGGCACTGGACCACGATCCCGGAGGGATTATGGGTGATGCGCACCGCGGAGTCGGTCCGGTTCACATGCTGGCCGCCGGCGCCGGATGCGCGAAAGGTGTCGATGCGCAGGTCCGCGGGGTTGATCTCGATCTCGATGGAGTCGTCCACCTCCGGGTAGACGAAGACGCTGGCGAAGGAGGTGTGGCGGCGGGCGTTGGAATCAAAGGGCGATTTGCGCACCAGGCGGTGAACGCCGATCTCGGTGCGCAGGCGCCCGAAGGCGTGGTCTCCCACGACCTTGAGGGTCGCGCTCTTGATGCCCGCGACCTCGCCCGGCGACTCCTCCAGCACCTCCACGTCGAAGCCCTTGCGTTCGCAGTACTTGAGGTACATGCGCTCCAGCATGGAAGCCCAGTCCTGGGCCTCGGTGCCGCCGCTGCCCGCCTGGATGTCGACGAAGCAGTTGTTGGGATCCATGGGATTGGAGAACATGCGCCGGAACTCCATGTCTTCCACGGTCTTTCGCAGGCCTTCCACGTCGGCCGCGACGCCCTCCAGGGTGGCGTCGTCGTTCTCGGCCCTGGCCATGGCGAACAGCTCCCGGCCGTCGCGCAGGCCCTGATCCAGTTCCCTCAGTGTTTCGACGACCCCCGCCAGATTCTTGCGTTCCCGGCCCAGGTCCTGGGCGCGCTTGGCATCGTTCCAAACGGCGGGGTCCTCCAGCAGGCGGCTGACTTCGGCGAGGCGCTGGTCCTTGGCCTCGAAGTCAAAGAAACCTCCGCAATTCGGCGACCCGGGAGGTCAGGTCGTCCAGCGTGCCGGAAATGGCGTTGACTCGTTCGGCGTCCATGGGCAGTCCGTAAAAAGGGCTGAATTATACCTCAGCGGCTGATGCTGTCGGCGGTGCAGATCAGAGCACCGCGAGGCCGATCCCCAGCCCGGCGGCACATGCGACCATGCCGGGAGCACAGCGACGCGCCAGGGCGCCGCCCCCAATCGCGACGACCAGGCCCAGCTTGAACGAAATGTTCGCGATGACCGCCAGGCCGATGGCGGTGACCGCCTGGCCTGCTTCGAGCTTGCCCAGGTCATAGAGCCGCAGACTCGACAGGGCGATGGCGTCCACGTCGGTGAGGCCAGAGACCAGCGCCACCGCATATAGTCCGCGGCTGCCGATCAGGTCCGAAAGCCATGCTGACAGGAACAGGATCGCAGCGTAGAGCGCGCCGAATCCCAGGGACAAGCGGATTTCCGTGGGGTTGGTGATTTCCGGAATTGGCGCCTCGGCGCCGCTGCCGAAGCGGCGCCAGATCAGGGCCGTGAACACCAGTCCAGGAATCAGCCCCGCCGCCAGCAGCGGCAGCAGGCTTGGCAGTATTTGTGGCGCCACCACACCTGTCAGGAACGCGAGCCGCGCCAGTAGCACCAGGTTGGCAAGCAGGATAACCACGGCGGAAAGCGCCACCAGGGAAGGGTTGCCGCGCCCGTGGCGGGCATACATCAGGGTGGTGGCCGTGCTCGACACCAGGCCGCCCAGCACACCCAGCAGGGGCGCCCCGTAACGCTGGCCCACGACCCGCAGGGCGACGTAGCCGGCGAGGCTGACCCCCGAGATCAGCACCACCATGATCCAGACCTGATGGGGATTGAGGGCGTCGAAGGGTCCGTAGTTCCTGTCGGGCAGGATGGGCAGGACAATGAACGTGAGCACGGCGAACTGCAGCACCGAGACCAGGTCGCGCCGGGTCAGATTCTGGGTCCAGCCGTGCAGCTCGGTCTTGAAGTAGAGCAGGATGGTGGTGGTGATGCCGAGCATCACCGCCAGGGTCGCGTACCCGTACCAGACGATGGCGCCCAGGGCGTAGCACAAGACGATGGCGATCACAGTGGTGGTGCCGGGATCGGCCATGGCCTCCCGCTCCCGGAGGTAGGCCGCGATGGTCATGAGGCCCACCACCAGCAGGCCGCCCAGCAGGATCCAGGGGGAGTCGGTCTCCTTGGTGATCATGCCGGCCAGGGTCCCGAACAACGCCACCAGGGCGAAAGTGCGCAGTCCCGCCCGCGCCGCCGGGTTGCGTTCGCGCTCGATACCGATCAGCAGGCCGATGGCCAGGCTGGTGAGAAAGGCCGGGAGGTATTCGAGCCCTTCGCTGCGGAGGAGTTGGTCACCCATATTTCAGGCGGGCTCCCAGTGCTCCAGAGTGAGGCGCAGGGACTGGGTTCCGCCGAATTCGTTGGCTTCGAGCCGGTACACGGCTTGGATTTCAGGGGGCAGGGGTTCCTGATGGAAGAATAGCATTGCATCGTAGGTGCGGCGTGCGCGTCGCAGCCGCAGCCGCAGATGCTTTTCACCCACCACGCGCTGGGACTCCACCCGGAAGCGGTCGTTGAATGAGGGGGCGGGAAACCCCTGGCCCCAGACCTGCCCGGCCAGCAGCCGCGCCAGATCCAGGCAGAGGTCGGCCTCGTCGAGAACGCCATCGGTCGGAATCCACTGCTCCAGGTCTTCCGGCGTGAGCAATTCCCGGGCGGTGTCGTCGAACGCGACCCGGAAGCGCTCGAAGTCGGTCTCGCCAATGGTGACACCGGCCGCCGCCGCGTGGCCCCCGAACTTGCGCACCAGCCCCGGATGGCGCTTGGCCACCAGATCCAGCGCGTCGCGCAGGTGCAACGCCGGTATCGAGCGTCCCGAGCCCTTCAACTCGCCTTCGGTGCTGGGGGCGAAGGCCATGACCGGCCGGTGAAACCGGTCCTTGATCCGGGAGGCGAGCAGCCCGACCACGCCTTGGTGCCAGGACGGGTCATACAGGCTCAAGCCCCAGGCGTCTCCCGGCTGGATGGCATCCAGCAGACCCAAGGCGGACTGCTGCATGTCCGCTTCGATGACGCGCCGCTCCCGATTGAGGGCGTCAAGTTCCGAGGCCATTCCGGCGGCTGCGGCCTCATCGTCGGCAAGCAGACACTCGATGCCCAGGGTCATGTCGTCAAGCCGCCCCGCGGCGTTCAGGCGCGGCCCGGCCACGAATCCCAGATCGGAGGCGGAAGCGCGCCGGGGGTCGCGCCCGGCGGCGCGCAGCAGGGCATTGATCCCCGGGGCCGCCTTGCCGGTTCGGATGCGCTGGAGACCCTGGGTCACCATGATCCGGTTGTTCTCGTCGAGCCGCACCACATCCGCTATCGTCCCCAGGGCCACCAGGTCGAGCAGGCTCGCCAAGTTCGGGCCGTTGTCATCCCGGAAGGTCCCGCGCCGTCTCAGCTCGGCGCGCAACGCCAGCGCCACGTAGAACATGACGCCCACGCCGGCCAGGTGCTTGCTCGGGAAGCCGCAGTCCGGATTGTTCGGATTGACGATGACCGCTGCGGGGGGTAGCCGGTCTCCCGGCAAGTGATGATCGGTGACCAGGACCTGCATTCCAAGGCGATTGGCCTCTTCCACCCCGTCCAAACTGGCGATCCCGTTATCCACGGTGATCAGGACGTCGGGCCGGCGCGTTTCCCAGGCGAGGCGCACGATTTCCGGGGACAAGCCGTAGCCGTACTGAAAGCGATTGGGCACCACGTAATCGACTCTCGCGCCCAGGATCCGCAATGCCCGGATCCCCAGGGCGCAGGCGGTGGCCCCGTCGGCGTCGTAATCGGCGACGATGAGCATGCGTTTCCCGTGCTCGATGGCGTCCGCTAGAAAACGCGCTGCATGATCCGCGTTACTCAGGGCATCGAAGGAAAGCAGCGCACGCAGTTCCGTGGCCAGTTGCCTGGGATGGCGCACCCCGCGCGCGGCGTAGACGCGGGCCAGCACCGGATGCAGGCCGCTCCCGAGCAGAGCCTGCAGCGGCTCCCGGGGACAATCGCGTACCATGATGCGCGGCATGGGCGTGGTTTCGCGGGCGGACTGAAATCGTGGGAGAATTGGGAACAGGCAGGCAAAAGAATCCCGCGCAACTTATGACAAAACCCGCTCGTCTGCAACCGGAGCAGCTGGCTCGGCGCTGCGATCCTTCGTCGTTCTCCTTCGAAACCACGGACCAGTTGGAGGATCTTCAGGACATCTTCGGGCAGGCGCGGGCGGTGGACGCGGTGCGCTTCGGCGTTGCGATCCAGCGCGAGGGCTTCAATCTTTTCGTGCTCGGGCCGCCCGGCACCGGGAAGCATGCTTTCGTGCGTCAGTTTCTCCAGTCCCGGGCCGCCGGAGAAAAGCGACCCAGTGACTGGTGCTACGTTCACAATTTCGAGCAGCCCCACAAACCGCGGGCGCTGTGCCTGCCGCCGGGTCGCGGAGAGCAGTTTCGTTCCGATATGCACCAGCTGGTGGAGGAACTGGGCTCGGCCATTCCCGCCGTGTTCGAGAGCGACGAGTACCGGGCCCGCGCCGAGGAGATCGACTCGGAGTTCAGCGAGCGCCAGGAAAAGGCCTTCGGGGAATTGGGCCAGGAGGCGGCCGGCCACGGGATCGCCCTCTTGCACACGCCCGCGGGATTTTCTTTCGCGCCCACCAAGGAAGGCGAAGTCCTCAGTTCCGAGGACTACGGCAAGCTTCCCGACGAGGAACGCTCACGCATCGCCAAGGTGGTGGGGCAGCTGGAGGAGAAGCTGCAGCGGTTGATTCGCCAGGTTCCGCGCTGGCGCAAGGAGCGCCGGGAGCGCATGCGAGGGCTCAACCGCGAAATGACCATGCTCGCCGTCGGTCACCTCATCGACGAGCTGCGGGAAAAATTTGCCGACCAGGAGGCGGTGCGGACCTATCTCGACGCCGTGCAGCAGGACGTGCTGGACAACATCGAGGATTTCCGCAAGGCCTCGGAACAGCAGCCGGTGATGGCGGGAGCGCCTGAGGAACCGGCATCGTTCCGCCGCTATCGCGTCAACCTGCTGGTGGGCGGCGAGGCCGATGGCGGCGCACCCGTGGTGTTTGAGGACCATCCGACCTACAACAACCTGTTGGGGCGCGTCGAGCACGTGGCGCAGTTTGGTGCCCTGGTCACCGACTTCACGCTCATCAAGGCGGGTGCCCTGCACCGCGCCAACGGCGGTTATCTGATGCTGGACGTGTTCAAGCTGCTGACCCAGCCGTTTTCCTGGGAGGCCCTCAAGCGGGTTCTCAATTCCAAGGAAATCCGCATGGACTCCTTGGGGCAGATGCTGTCCCTGGTGAGCACCGTGTCCCTGGAGCCGGAGCCCATCCCGGTGCGGGTGAAGGTGGTGCTGTTCGGAGAGCGCATCTGGTACTACCTGCTCCATGCCTACGATCCGGAGTTCGGCGAGCTGTTCAAGGTGGCAGCGGATTTCGACGACCAGGTCGATCGAACCGAGGATAGTCACCAGGCCTATGCCCGGCTGGTGGCGACGTTGGCTCGCAAGGACAAGCTGCGGCCCTTCGACCGGGCTGCGGTGGCGAGGGTGGTGGAGCAGGGGGCGCGCCTTGCGGGGGACGCTGAGAAGCTTTCCTCGCGCGTCCAGACCATCGCCGACCTGCTGCGGGAGTCGGACCACTGGGCTACCGAGGCGGGGCGCTCGGTAGTGACTGCGCTGGACGTGCAGCGCTCGGTGGATGCCCAGATCTATCGGTCGGATCGGGTACGCCAGCGGGTGCAGGAGGCGATCCTGCGCAACGTGGTGTTCATCGACACCGCGGGCGCCAGGGTCGGGCAGGTCAACGGGCTCTCGGTGCTGGAACTCGGAGGCTTCGCCTTCGCCCAGCCCAGCCGCATCACCGCGACCACCCGCCTCGGCGAGGGGGAGGTGATCGACATCGAGCGCGAGGTCGACCTCTCGGGCTCGATCCATTCCAAAGGGGTGCTGATCCTGTCGTCGTTCCTGGCTTCCCGCTATTCCCGGAACCGGCCCCTGGCCCTGGCGGCGAGCCTGACCTTCGAGCAGAACTACGGGGGAATCGAGGGCGACAGTGCCTCGGTGGCGGAGTTGTGCGCCATTCTGTCCTCGGTTTCCGATATCCCGATCCGGCAATCCCTGGCGGTGACGGGTTCCGTGAACCAGCATGGGCAGGTGCAGCCCATCGGTGCCGTGAACGAGAAGATCGAAGGATTTTTCGACATCTGCAAGGCGCGCGGGCTCGACGGAAGCCAGGGCGTGCTGATCCCGGCTTCCAATGTTCAGCACCTGATGCTGCGGGAGGACGTCATCGAGGCGGTGCGGGCGGAAAAATTCCATGTCTACACGGTAGAGACCGTGGACCAGGCCCTGGACCTCCTGACCGGAATCCCGGCCGGCGAGCCCGACGCAGCGGGCAATTACCCTGCGGGCAGCGTCAACCAGCGGGTCATGGCGCGTCTGGGGGACCTCATGGCGAGGCGCCAGGCCCTGGCGGCCGAGGCCCGGGGCAAGAAACGCAAGCGGCACCATGAGTGAGGAGAACGGCGATCTCGAGTTCGGGCGCATCCTGCTCGCCCTTGACGCGACCGGAGGAGCCGAAGCGGCGGTGCGCGCCGCCGCGGAACTGGCCGCGGCATTGCGCGCCGAGCTGGAGGCCCTCTTCGTCGAGGACGCCAATCTGCTCCGGCTCGCCGGACTCCCCTTTGCCCGGGAGGTGGGGTTTCATTCCGCCACCGGCCGGCCCCTGGTATTGGAGGAGGTGGCGCGAGGTCTCAGGGCTCAGGCCTCGGGCCTGGAGCGGATGCTGCGGTTGGCGGCGCGGCAGCTTCACGTCCAGTGTTCGTTTCGCGTCGCCCGGGGCCGAATCCTTCCCGAAGCCCTTTCCCAGACTGGTCATCCGGACCTGCTGGTGCTTGGCAGGCAGGCCCGAAGACCGTCCCTGCGGCCCCGGCCCAGGGCGGTCACGCCACCGGTGCTGGCGGTGTTCGACGGCAGTGCCCGGGGCTACCGCGCCCTGGGCGCGGGGGCGGTCCTCGCTGCGCGGACCGGGCGCAAGGCGCTGGTGCTGATTCCGGAGCCGAGCCGGGATCGGTTCCAGACGCTCAAGAGCCGGGCCGAGGAATGGCTGCGCCGGCGGGAGCACGCGGCCCGCTTCGAACAGGTGCTTGGCCTGGATATGGACAGCGTGACGCGCCGACTGCGGAGCCTCAGGGGGGATGTGGTGGTGCTGCCGGAACCCCGGGACGGTATCAGCGAGGCGCAATTGACCGCGCTGCTGGATGCGGTCGACGGGACGGTGCTGCTGGCCCGCTGAGCGGCCGCCTCAGGCGGCGTGTCTCAGCCCTCGCCGATCAGGCGCTTGAGCCCGGCGGCGTTCCGCAACTCGATGAACTTGTTCTGGACGTTGACAAGACCGTCCTCGTGGAACTTGGAGAAGATGCGGCTGACGGTTTCCAGCTTGAGGCCCAGATAGCTGCCGATCTCCTCCCGGGTCATGCGCAGGTGGAATGTGTCCGGGGAGTAGCCCCTCGCCTGGAAGCGCTGGGACAGGTTGAGGAGGAAAGTGGCTAGTCGCTCTTCGGCTTTCATGCTGCCCAGCAACAGCATCACGCCGTGGTCGCGGACGATCTCCCGGCTCATCATCTTGTGGAAATGGTGCTGGAGGGAGGGCAAGTCGCGGGACAACTCCTCCAGCTTGTCAAACGGAACTTCGCAGATCTCGCAGTCCTCGAGAGCCACCGCGTGGCAGGTATGGGCGTCAGAGGAAATTCCGTCCAGGCCCATGATCTCGCCCATCATGTAGAAGCCCGTCACCTGCTCGCGGCCATCTTCATAGATCACGTAGGTCTTGAAGAATCCGCTGCGGATCGCGTACAGCGACTGGAACCGGAGTCCCGCCCGATAGAGGTGTTCGCCCCGGCGGCAGGTGCGGCGCTGGTAAATGAGCCCTTCGAGCGCCTCAACTTCGGTCTTGGAAAGGCCAATGGGCAGGCACAACTCCCGCAAGGTGCAGGCGGAACACACGGTCTTGAGATTCACGGTTTTGAGCACGGCTTGCGATGCCATGGAGCGTTCCTGATCAAAATCGCGTTGTTCGCGGTAAGCTTCGAACTGAGGTTCGCGGGCTGGTTCGGGCGGACCCGCCCGGCGCTGCACCGCAGGGTGCGACAATATGACATGAATCTTGATCTGGATCAAACCTTGTGGAGATGTCGCCACTCATAGTTTAGACTTGCTCCAAGCACCCCAGACATGGCAAAAACCCCTTATTCAGGAAGCACTTTGGATACCCCTGGCAAGGACGTCTACGGCAATGTGGAGGTCGATCTCGACCTGATCCGGAAACTCGACCGGAGCGGTCCCCGCTACACGTCCTATCCCACTGCCGACCGGTTCGTTGAGGCGTTCAACGCCGACGCCTACATGGCTTGGTGCCGCAAGCGCAACATCGGCGGTATCCAGCGCCCGCTGTCCATCTACGTCCACATCCCGTTCTGCAACACCGTTTGCTTCTATTGCGCCTGCAACAAAATTGTCACCAAGGATCGGTCCAAGGCGGAAAAGTACTTGCAGTACCTGTTCAAGGAAATCGAGATGCAGGCGCCGCTGTTTGCCGACGACCTTACGGTGACCCAGCTGCACTTCGGCGGGGGGACGCCCACCTTCCTCCACGACGACCAGCTCGAGGCGCTGATGAGCAAGATCCGCAACCATTTCCGGCTGGTGGACGACGGGGAATACTCCATCGAAATCGACCCGCGCAAGGTGGACGAGCAGACGGTGGCGCTGCTGGCGCGCATTGGTTTCAACCGCATGAGCCTCGGCGTGCAGGATTTCGACGAAGCGGTGCAGCGCGCGGTGAACCGCATCCAGAGCGAGGAAGAGACGCTGCGCGTGATTCGCGCCGCCCGCGCCAACGGCTTCAAGTCGGTGAGCGTGGACCTGATCTACGGCCTGCCCAAGCAGACCCTGATGGGCTTCAACCGCACCCTGGAGCGGGTGCTCGGCGCCGACCCGGACCGAATATCGATTTACAACTATGCCCATCTGCCCAACCTGTTCAAGCCCCAGCGGCGCATCAACGCCGAGGAGCTTCCGGCGCCGGAGACCAAGCTCGAGATCCTGCGCCTCGCCATCCGCAAGCTGACGGGGGCGGGCTACGTTTACATCGGCATGGACCATTTTGCCAAGCCCGACGACGAGCTGGCCGTGGCCCAGCGGCAAGGCCGGCTGCACCGGAATTTCCAGGGCTACTCCACTCATGCGGAGTGCGACTTGGTGGCTTTCGGCGTGTCTTCCATCGGCAAGATCGGGCCCACCTACAGCCAGAATTTCCGCACCCTTGACGAATACTATGACGCCCTCGACCGGAACACGCTTCCCATCATGCGCGGGCTGGAGTGCACGGCGGACGACTTGCTGCGGCGGGCGGTGATCCAGGCCCTGGTGTGCCATTTCGAGCTCTCGTTCGAGTCCATCGAGATCGCCCACCTGATCGATTTCAACAAGTATTTCGCCCAAGAGCTGCAAGAACTCAGGGACTATGAGAAATACGGCCTGGTCAAGGTCGACGAACAGTGGCTGACCGTTACGCCCAAGGGCCGGCTGCTGATTCGCAATATCTGCATGGTGTTCGACAGGTTCCTGCGCGCGGACCGGGAGCGTACCCGGTACTCCAAAGTCATCTGATGCCGCGACTCCGGTCGCGGCGGCGCTCGCCTTGATCTGATTTCCCCACCGGACCGTCCATGACGGAAGGCGCCCTCGCTTCCGCGTTCCTCGTCGGGCTGCTGGGGGGGGTGCACTGCGCCGGCATGTGCGGCGGCATCGTGGCTGCGCTCTCGTTGCAGCTTCCGGGACGCGGCGCGGGTTTCCCCCTCCAGCTCGCCTACAATCTCGGCCGCGTGCTGAGCTACGGGTTGGCGGGCGCGGCGGCCGGCATGCTTGGAGCCGGCAGCCTCCTGGTGCAGGGCAGTTTCCCGGTGCGGGAGACTCTTTACTTTCTCGCCAACCTGATGCTGATCCTGGCCGGGCTTTACCTCGCCGGCATCTGGCGGGGCGTGGCGGTGCTGGAACGCGGGGGCGCCTTTCTCTGGAAACGGGTCCAACCCCTGACCCGGCGGCTGGTACCGGTGGATTCGGGGGCCAAGGCCCTGGCCAGCGGTATGCTCTGGGGTTGGCTTCCCTGTGGGCTCGTCTACAGCATGCTGACCCTGGCCCTGTTCGCGGGCAGCGCTGGGGGAGGCGCCTCCATCATGCTGGCTTTCGGAGCGGGAACGCTGCCGAACCTCCTGGGCATGGGTTTGGCGGCGGGCTGGCTTCAACCATTGCTCCAGCGGCGGAGCATCCGGCTGGCTGCCGGACTCGCCGTGCTGGGTTTCGGACTCCTCGGACTTTGGCGCATTGCGACACATCCTTTCGGCCCGGCGGATTTTTGCGCGATACCCTGAGCCCTGGTAGCGGAGCCGGAGCGTCCTGCTGGGGCTATCCTGAAATCAGGGTGTGGCGCGGTCTCCTTCAGATCCTTTTCCTTGTGGCCGTCGCCATGCCGCCGGCTTGGAGCCAGGGCCCGGCGGGAAACGGCGCAGGCGCGGATATCTAACTTTTCTGGCGCGAGGGCTGCCCCCATTGCGAGCGGGAGATTGCGTTTCTTCGCTCCGTGGAGGCACTGAATCCGCGGCTGCAGGTCCATTACCTGGAAATCGGTGGCGACAGCTCAAATCGCCGATTGTTCGCTGGTGTCGTCCGCCATTTCCGCATCGATCAACCCGCGGTGCCCCTCACCGTGGTCGGTGGCCGGGCCTGGGTGGGTTACGGCGATGCGGGTAGCACCGGCCGGGAGATCCGGGCCGAAGCCCTGAACTGCCTGTCCGAGCCCTGCAAGGATATGGTGGCGTCCCTGGGGGTGGATTCGGACTCTCCGGACCCGCTTCAGAACACCCCGCAGTTGCAGGGCGCCCTTCCCCAGGCGTTCAGCATTCCTTTCTTGGGGGAAGTCGAGATGCGCGACCTCTCGCTTCCGGCGCTAACCCTGGTGTTGGGAGCCATTGATGGCTTCAACCCCTGCGCCATGTGGACCCTGATCTTTCTCATGGGCCTGCTGCTTGGCATGAAGGACAAGCGGCGCATGTGGCTGCTGGGCAGTGTGTTCATCGCCGGATCCGCTATGGTGTATTTCCTGTTCATGGCGGCCTGGCTCAACTTGCTGCTGTTTTTGGGCCTGGTGCTGTGGATCCGGGCGGCCATCGGCCTGCTGGCCTTCGCGGGCGGCGCCTACTACCTGCGGCAATTTTTCGTCAATCCCGAAGGGGCACGTGAAGTGACGGCGGCGGAGCCGCGCCGCCGGGTCATGGAGCGGATGCGCGCCCTGGCTCAGGACCGTCAGCTGCTCATGGCCATGGGCGGGATCCTGCTTCTTGCCTTCGCGGTCAATCTCATCGAACTCGTCTGCTCGGCCGGGATCCCCGCCGTCTACACCCAGGTGCTGGCGCTGACGTCCATGCCGCGCTGGCAGTATTACGGTTGTCTGCTGCTCTACGTCCTGGTGTTCATGCTGGACGACCGGGTGATCTTCTTCGCGTCCATGGTCACCTTACACATGACGGGCCTCACCGGGAAGTACGCCCGCTGGTCACACCTCCTGGGCGGGGTGACGATGGTGACGATCGGAGCGCTGCTGATCCTGCGCCCCGAATGGCTGGTGTTTGGATGAGGGTAGAGACCCAGCCTGCGGGGGTGGCGGCGGTCACCGGCTCGGCCACCGCGTCGGCATCCCGCGGGTACATGTAGTCCCGGGTCCAGGGCAGGGGACTCTTGCCGGTTCCCAGGGGCTTGCCGCACAGGACCTGGTATACGGTGACCCAGTTGTGCTGGAAACCGTGGGCGCACCCGGCCAGATAGTACAGCCAGATCCGGTAACGCCGGTCACCGACCAGGCTCTTCGCCACCGCGCTGTTCTGCTCCAGGCGCCGGGCCCAATGGCGGAGGGTGAGCGCATAGTGCTCGCGCAGGCACTCCACGTCGGCGACCTCAAGACCCTGGGCCGACATTTCCCGCACCGCCAGGGACAGGTGCGGAAGCTCCCCGTGGGGGAAGACGTATTTTTCGATGAACTCGCCGACCCCGAGGCCGACCCAGGCGTTGTCCACGTCCACTGCGGTGATGCCGTGGTTCATCACCAGCCCGCCCGGCTTCAGCAGGCGATGGATCACGCCGAAATAGGCCGGCAGATTCTTGAGGCCCACATGCTCGAACATGCCGACGCTGGCGATCTTGTCATAGATACCCTCGCCGGGGCGATCGCGATAGTGCTCAAGCATGATCCGACAGCGGCTCTCGAGGCCGTCGGCCTTGATGCGTTCCAGTGCGAGGTCGTACTGATTGCGCGACAGGGTGATTCCCGTGGCATCTACTCCGTAGTGTTTCGCCGCCCACCGGATCAGCGCGCCCCAGCCGCATCCGATATCGAGGAACTTCTCGCCGGGCTGGAGTCGGAGTTTGCGGCAAATGTGGTCGAGCTTCTGATCCTGGGCCCGATGAATGTCTTCTTTGCCGGTCTTGTAATAGGCGCAGGAGTAAACCATGTCCCGGTCCAGCCACAACGCATAAAAGTCGTTGGATACGTCGTAGTGATAGGAGATTGCCGCCTCGTCCAGCTTCTTGGTGTGCACCCGGGGCCGCCAGAACTTGGGCACCGGCTTCTTCGGACGATAGCGCGCCAGGGCTTCGCCCACGCTGATGATCTCGCTCACCGGCCCCTCCACTTCCAGGTGCCCCTCCACCACGGCCTCACCGAGAGTATTGAAATTCGGCGTCAGGAAATAACGCGCGGCAGATGCCTTGGGCAGGGTGATGGTGACTCGGGGATCGGGCGACAGGTCGAACGTGCGGCCGTTCCAAAGGCGCACGCGAAGGCGCAGATTCATGTGTCTGCCGACGTCTTCCACCAGGCGCTGTATCCGGGACTCGAGCAGCATATTATGCCCCCTGATTGCCCACGCCACCGGACACGGCGTGGAATTGTTATTCAGGGGAAGTCTAGCACGCCGGCCAGCCTCCGGCGCAACGGAAGTCAAAGCGCCGCCAGTACCCGCTCCAGGCGTTGCCGGACCTCGCCCGCCAGCTTTTCCACCGCCGGGTTGCGCACTAGCTTGAGGACCGAAATCGGATCCATGATCTCGACCCGCACCTTGTTCTCCACCTGGCGCACCACCACGTTGCAGGGGAGAAGCGCGCCGATCTCCGGCTCGGCGCTGATCGCCTGGTGCGCGAGGTTCGGGTTGCACGCTCCCAGGATCCGGTAGGGGCTGAAATCCACGTTGAGCTTCTTCTTCATGGTGGCCGACACGTCGATTTCGGTGAGCACGCCGAAGCCCTCCTTTTGCAGTTCCTGGGTGACGCGCTCGATGGCAGCGTCAAAACCGATGCTGACATCCTTGCCGAAGCTGTACTCGCTCATGGTTCGAACTCCTGATGGAAGAGATGGTACATAGATGGAGCCGGCCGCATGGTGCGGCGTGGCCAGTCCGAAAATAGCACGAAACCGGCTTGGCCGAAATCGACGCCTCAAGTAACGCGCGGCAGCGAAGCCTGCTTAACCAGGGCGTAAATGGCGGGAATCACGACCAGGGTCAGCAGGGTGGACGAGATCATGCCTCCCACCATGGGGGTGGCGATGCGCCGCATGACTTCCGAGCCGGCGCCCGTGCTCCACATGATGGGCAGGAGGCCGGCCATGATGGCCACCACCGTCATCATCTTGGGCCGCACCCGCTCCACCGCGCCTTCCATTACTGCTGCGTAGAGGTCCTGAACCGATGCGCTTCGTCCCTCGCCGGCGCGTTGGGCCCTGATGCGTTCCCAGGCCTGGTCCAGATAGATCAACATGACGACCCCGGTTTCCGCCGCTACCCCCGCCAGCGCGATGAAGCCTACC
>DKBC01000082.1 GCA_002451065.1 Betaproteobacteria bacterium UBA6910 | reverse complement strand
GAGATCGCGATGCCGAGGCTTCCGGGATGATCCGGGTTCTTGGCCAGGATTGCCTTCCCGGACTGGGTCTCATTGGACGGAGAAGCGGTGCAGCGGGCTCCGTAGGTCTCCATCAGCGCGCGGCGGTAGGGCTTCTGCTGATAAGACACTCGCACCATGAACACCTGGACCTCAATGCCGAACAGCGCGCCGGCGAAAGCCAGGGAGGAGCCCCACTGACCGGCGCCGGTCTCGGTGCTGATGCGGCTGATGCCAGCCTCCTTGTTGTAAAACGCCTGGGCCACCGCGGTGTTGGGCTTGTGGCTGCCGGCCGGGCTCACGCCCTCGTATTTGTAGTAGATGCGCGCCGGGGTCTGCAGCACCTGTTCCAGGCGGCGAGCCCGGTACAGGGGACTGGGCCGCCACTGGCGGTAGATTTCCCGCACCGGTTCCGGGATCTCGACGTCCCGCTCGGCGGTGACCTCCTGCATGATGAGCGACACGGGGAACAACGGCGCCAGGTCGTCCGGCCCCACCGGCTTGAGCGTGCCCGGGTGCAGCACCGGCGGCGGCGGCGACGGCAGGTCCGCGACGATGTTGTACCAATGCCGTGGAATACGCGTCTCATCGAGCAAGTACTTCACCGAATCCGCCATGGGAGCCTCCTCCAAGGTGACTTATTTTGGAAGGCAAAAATTATAAACCCTTTCCCGCGAGCGGACGCCGGCACGCCACGCACAGCGGTCGCGGTGGGCCACCGGGGACCCCTCCGCGCGTACCAAAAGCAAAGCCAGCCCGGGGGCTGGCTTTTCTGGGGCTGCGGTTTGCCCTCAGGCGGTCTTGCGCATCGGGCAGGTGTTGAGCCCCAGCAGCGGGTAAAACGGGCAGAAGCCCACCACGCCGGTTGCCAAGGGGATGACTCCGGCCCAGGTCCACGGCGTGCCGACGCCGGCCACCGCCAGCCCGATCAGGCCCAGGCCCGCCGCTATGCGAAGAATCTTGTCGATGCCGCCCACGTTCGCCTTCATTGCATGTCTCCTTGAAAGAGATGGTTGAGGATGGCGCCCATTAAGCCACCCTCAACCTGCCCTCGTATGTAACCTAGGTTACACAGGCCACGTCACCCCGTTCCCCCGGATGTTCAAGGAATCTGGGCGGCGTTCATGCGCCGGAGAATGATTTCGGTGCGTCGGTACAGATAAGGGGAGTCCCGTCGGCGGTCGAAGTAGCGGGGGTTCGGCACCATGGCCGCCAGCCGCGCGGCCTGCTCCGCCGACAGCCCGGCTGCGGTGGTCCCGAAGTAATGGCGCGCCGCGGCCTCGGCGCCGAACACGCCGTTGCCCCACTCGATGACGTTGAGATATACCTCGAGGATGCGGCGCTTGCTCCAGGTGGCTTCCAGCATCAGGGTGATCACTGCTTCCTGGGCCTTGCGCCAGGGCGTACGCTGGCTCGACAGAAAAAGGTTCTTCGCCAACTGCTGGCTGATGGTGGAGCCGCCCCGGACCACCCGCCCTTTGCGGAGGTTTTTTTCATAGGCTTGTTGGATCGCGTCCCAGTCGAAACCCTCATGGTCCAGAAACTTCGCGTCCTCGGCCGAGACGATCGCCCGCTTCAGGTGGCTGGAAATGCGCTCGTAGGGCACCCATTGATGCCTGATCTGGGCCGTGGGATTCCGGTCCTGCAGCGTCTCGAGACGATCCTCCATGAAGGCGCTGGACGATGGATTGCTCCATTGCCACCACAATACCTGGGCGAAGAACCATAGCTGGTAGAGAAGCAGGAGACCCGCGGCGACGGCGAAGGCGCGCCAGCCCCACCCCCACAGGCGGGCAGCCAGCGAGGTTTGACGGATTCCGCGCTTTCCCATCGCGAACAAAAACCCCAGGCTTATCAAGCCTCCCGCCGCAGCGCTTCCAGCACCGGCCGGGTGTCGGGCCGGAGGCCGCGCCAAAAGTGGAAGGACTCGGCGGCCTGCTCCACCAGCATCCCCAAGCCATCGGCCAGCTGCCCCGCCCCCTGGGTCCGGGCCAGCCGCAGGAACGGGGTGAGGCCCTTGCCGTACATCATGTCGTAGGCCAGGGCGCCCGTTGCGAACACGCCCCCAGGCAACGGCGGCAGTTGATCGCCAAGGCTCGCAGACGTGGCGTTGATCACGATGTCGAAGGAACGCCCTTCCAGGGCCTCGTAACCGCAGCCGTCCAGCGCCGGGAACTCGGGAAAAACCCGGCACAGTTCCACGGCGCGGGCCGCGGTGCGATTGACGATCACCAGGGCGGCCGGGCCGCGCTCGAGGACCGGAAGCAGCACCCCCCGGGCCGCGCCTCCCGCGCCCATCAGCAGCACGCGCCGCCCCGCCAGGGGCCGCCCCAGGTTCTGCTCCAGGTCCGTCACCAGGCCGACACCGTCGGTGTTGTCTCCCAGCGCCTCCGGGCCGTCGAATTTGAGCGTGTTCACGGCACCCGCCCGGGCCGCGCGCGCGGTGCGCAACGACGAATAATGAAACGCCTCCAGCTTGAAGGGGACGGTGACGTTCACGCCCTTTCCTGCGCGGGCTCGAAACGCGTCCAGCGTCGCCTCGAATTCCTCCAGGGGCGCCAGTATGGCCTCGTACACCAGATCCTGATCCGTCTGGCGCGCAAACGCGCGATGGATGAGCGGCGACTTGCTGTGGGCGACCGGATTCCCGATCACCGCATACAAATCGCTCATTCCGTTACCAACTGGTCGGACCGGGTGAAGGTCCAGGTGCGGGTGATGTGCAGGACGTCCGTGTTCTTGCGAACGTCCGGCGGCAGGGGCGCGAACGGTCCCGCGAGATCCACGATGCGCAGCGCGGCCTGGTCCAGGATCTTCGCCCCCGACGAGCGCTCGATCTCGACCCGTTCCACCGAGCCGTCCGCCCTGATGGCGACGGTAAGCTGAAGACTGCCGAACAGCTTTTGCTGGCGGGCGGCATGGGGATAGTTGAGGGTGCCAACGCGCTCAATCTTGAGGCGCCAGTCTTCCACGTATTGCGCCAATACGAAGCTCTTGGCCCGGGCGCCGACGAAGGTCCTGCGCGGGCGCTTTTGGTACGCCTGCCACTCTTTGTCGATCTGCGCCTGCAACCGCGCAATCTCCAGGCTCCGGGCCATGATGTCCTCGGCCTTGGGCGTATCGCCTTCCCGGGGTTCGGAATCCGCCTTGGGCTCCGGCGGGTTCACCGTCTGCTCCGACTTGATACTGGTCAGCAGCTTCTTCGCCTCCTGCTCCAGCTGCCGGACCCGGGACTCGGTCTTCTCCAGTTGCAGCTTCTGGGTCTCCTTGGGCAGCACGGGAAACGGGCTCTTGGCGCGCTTGTTGGCCTCGGTGTTGCCGCCTCCGTCGAGATTGGCCTGGGCCAGGGCATCCGCCTTGGTAGGGCGGGTCACGCTCTTGGCGTTGACGAGGATAACCTCCAATGGCTGGGAGAGGTTCTTGATAAGGTTGACTTGGGGAAGGGCAAATCCCACGCCGAAAATGACGAAGACATGGAAACCGATGGATGCGAAGAGGGAGACTCCGAACGGCGGCGGCGAGCCGTTGAATGCTCCGACCGGAGACATTCTGAGAAGGTTCGACCAGTCTCGCTTCAAGACGCTCGCCAACCGCGGATTGGCTCCCTGCGCGGCTCCATGTTGCGCGACATTCTAATCGCAAATCATGGGGTTGTCACACGCTCTTGGCCCGGCTCAGCAGTTCATGCGGCTAGCGAAGCGGGCGCTGAGGGTCAGGCTGAGCAGATCCAAATCCGAGATGGCGAGCCGCACCTCGTCCCCGGGCTGCGTCAGCTCCGGCAGCGATGGCACCCGCTGCACCAGCGGCACACCGTGGAGCTTCACCAGGTTCTCCCGCAGCACCGTCCCCTCCACCTGGTCTTTGCGTTCCTGAAGCAGCCAGCGCAAAGACCAGTAACGCTCCATCTGGCGCTGAAACCCGTTATAGGCGTCGTAGGCCAACTCGAAATCGCGCATGGCGGTCAGCAGCAATTGGTCCTGTGATCCATACGGCGGCGTCTCCCCGCGGATAGTGGCCACGAGCTGGCGCTGGTTCAGCAGATCTACGTAGCGACGCAGGGGCGAACTGGCCCAGACATACCGGGACACGCCCAGACCCTGATGCGGCGCCGGAACCGTAGACATCCGGACCTTTCCATTGGACTGGGTTCGATACAAGGCTGCCACGCCGGCGTCCGCCAATTGACGTCCCCATTCGCTATTCGCGAGGATCATCAATTCCGATACCACCTTGTCGATGGGAGAGCCCCGGCGCCGTTCGGTGATGCTGACGCGATCGTCCACTACCCGAAAGCTGTAATCCACGGGCGGCAGCCCTTCTCCCGCCTTGCCGCGACGCGTCTCCAGAACATTGGCCAATCCCCACAGTACGCGCAATTCCGCGCCGAAGGGATGGTTCATCCGGTCGTTCTCCAAGGTGTATTCGTTGAAGTGTTCTTCCAGGGTGTCGTGGCGGAGGTTGGCCGCAATCCGCACCTGCTCCACCCGGCTCTCGCGGGCAACCATCTGAAATTCGTCGTCCGCAAAATCCAGGTACATGGAAACTGCGGGGCAGAGCCGCGCTTCGCCCAGGGTGAAAGCGTGAATCACCTCCTCGGGAAGCATGGTAATTTTGTTCCCCGGCATGTACACGGTCGAGAGCCGGCCGGCGGCTATCCTGTCCAGGGCCGAGCCCGGCCCAAAGCCCAGAGACGGAGCGGCGATATGAATGCCGATGCGCCACCCACCGTCCGGCAGCGGCGCCACCGAGAAAGCGTCGTCAATCTCGGTGGTAGCGGCATCGTCGATGGAAAAGGCCGGCGCGACCGCCTCCGGCAGATCCCCGGGCAGCGCGACCTCGCCCCAGGGCGGAAAATCGGTGCCCCGGGGAAAGTGCTCTAGCAGGAAGCGGTGGAAATGATAATCGTGACTGGACGGCAATGCGCCGCAGCGCTGAAGCAGCTGCGGCACGCCCAGCCGGGTCTCCGCACAAGCGGCTTCCAGGGCCTTCCACTCCAGGCTCGCTTTATCGGGCGTGTACAGCAGCATCGACAGCTTGTCGGAGAATTCGGGCGGAACGCGGAACTCGCAAAGTTCCCGGACGTAACGGGCCTGGAGTTCCGCCTGCACGCGTTTGCGCTCGACGCTGGCGAGAGCCGCCTGGAGCGCGTCCGCCGGTGCCGGCCGAAAGCGCCCCCTGCCCTTTCTGTAAAAATGCATGGGAGCGCTGTGCAGACGGATCAACATGCCCGCCGCCTCTGCCGCCTCCGGGGTGTGCCCGAAGTACTCCCGCGCCAGATCATCGAAACCAAACTCCTCGCGGCCACTGGAACACTCCCAGAGAAAGTTCGGATCCAGGTCTTCCGCGATCCGGTGAGCCTGCTCCAGGAAATCGGGCAGTGCGCCGTCCTGAAACCTGAACACCACTACGCCGGCCTTGATCTTGGAACGCTTACCGTGGGGGGCTTCGATCTGGAGCGATGTCACGTTGTCGGCAAGCACGGTGGCGACCTTGAACGTGCCCTCTTCCTCGTAAAGGACATTCATCGGGGGAAACCAGGGGAGTCCGGAACGCAGGCGCAATAACTCAAGGGGATGAATTATATGTCAGTTCGCCCCGATCCCAGGGGGCAATGATGCGCTGCGGCTTTACAAATCGTGGATCGCGTCCTAGCTTGAAGGTAAGGCGCACCGGGGCCGATTGCCGGCCGATTGATTGGGTCGCGGAGCGACGCGAATCGCTCCGAAAGACGGACCTCTAGTCACGCGGAACAACGTTTCCCGGAGGGACTCCGTCGAGGAGGCTTCAACCATTCATCCACCCGGATCACGGGCCCTGCCGCCACCGTCCAGGTGCCACCGGCGGGACAATGTGGAATGGGTCCCGGCGCGCCCCCTGATCATCCGCCATGACCGGTTCGAAAAGCTGGTCATTTCGTTTTCGCGGTCTGCGCAAAATCCAGGATGACGCCGAGGTAGTCGGCAAACCCGCTGAACCCGTGGTCTCCGCCGGGCGCCACGATCTGGAACGCACCGCGGTACCTTTCCACGGCCCTCCGATAATCCAGGACCTCGTCGCCGGTGGTCACCATCAGCAGATAGCGTTCGGGATGGGTCAGGCGCTCCACTTCGAGGGCCTGCAACTCCTGCAGGTGGCGCTCGGTGAGATCGTACTCCTCACCCGTGTAAAGGTTTTTCTGACGGCCGAGGAACTGCGCGAACAGCTCGTAGGGCCTTACCGCCGGATTGATCAGCGCGACCCGGTAAGGGCCGCGTTCCGCCAGCCAAGTCGCATAATATCCTCCGAGGGAGCTGCCAATCAGCATTACCTCCCCCGGCGCGCAGTCCTCCACGGCGCGCTCTAGAGCAGCGGCGGCGTCCAGGGGCCAATGGGACAGCGCCGGACAGCGGAATTCGGCGCCGCGCCCGAGGCTTTCCAGCTTCTCGCGCAGCACCCGCGCCTTGGCCGACGCTGGAGAGCTGTTAAGGCCATGAACGTAAACGAAGCACCGCGCCATGGCGTCTCATGGCGCCCCGGCCGGAGCGCGAGGCGGGCAATGATTCGATCGCTGCATTGCCCAGCATGCCCCGTTAAGCCCGGACCCCGCCATCAGCCGGGATGCCGCGCCCGCCGCGCCAGCAGATGTTGGAGGAGGTAATAGGTCCAGACCGCAAGAGCGACCATGCTGGCCCAGGCCTCGAACGACAGGCCCACGACCAGTACCCCGGCGGCAACCGCCAGCAGAAATGCTCCCGTCCCCAAGTGGATGAGCACCGAGGCGCGTGCCCAGCGGCCCGGGTCGGGCAACGTCGCGCCATGCCAATCCGTCACGAAGCGGAGATCGCCGCGAACACCAACCCGCCACGCCCGCCGCAGCAACAGACCCGCGATCGGGAAGATCCCGATAAACATGAGCCGCGCGATCCATACCATCCAGTCCGCGTCCACCGCTTCACTCTCCCCTGATCTTGCGCTTGTAGGACTCCGCACTCACCAATCCCTCGATGGACTGGAATCCGGCGTTCTCAGCACGCGCCAGCGCGATGAGCATGATCTGGGCGATGGCAAACGCATCGGCAAGCCCGTTGTATCGCTCGAAACTGGGTATTCCCAGGAAGCGTTGCCACTCTTCGAACGAGGTGCGCTCGGTGAACTCCCGTCCCATGAGGTCGGGCAACAGCCACGCGATGTCGATCCAGGATTGATCAAGTGCGGGCGCCCCGGCGCTGCGCAGCAACTTGTTCAGCATCAGACTAACGAATGGTGCATTGTAGGTCACCAGCACGGACCTGCCGACTAACTTCAGCAAGCCGCCCGCCAAATCCGCCCTGGCCCGCGTTCCTTCGTCTCGAATACCACCCGCGTCCGGCTCGCCGGGGAGTCGCCGATGAAACACCTCGGCGATATTTATTCGGCCGTCATGGAGAACCACTGCGCCGACGCCGAGCACCCGGTCACGCCGCGCATCCAGCCCCGATACTTCCACATCGACGGCAACCAGGCGCGCATCCCGCAGGGGAATCCGCAGCGGCGAAGGCGGCAGGCTCCGCCAGCGCTCGATGGTCTCCTTGAGTTCCGGCGGCGGCCGCCGGTCCCGTCCAAACAGCCTTCCCTTGATACTCATTGGCCGAAATCCAGCTTGAGGCGCTCTTGCAGGTGCTGGGACTGCCGGAACGCCTCCCGCAAGACACGCTGGTCAAACTCGTGAAGGGAGTAGGGATCGACGCGGTTGGCGTGGGCGTGAGCCTGCTGCGGTCGATCCGCCGGCAGGCGCAGGCGCAGTCCCTGGATAAAGTGGAAGGCCGAAATTTCCGCTTCCACCGCCTGGCTGCTGCGCTTGATGCGCTGCCCTCCGACCCGGAGCCGCTGCTCTGTGCCCGTGGCCCGCACGCCTTGTTCGAGGGCCAGGATCCGGGCCGCGTCCACGAACAGGCGGGAGCCCTGCTTCTTGATGTCGATGGTCCCGGAAAACTCGCCGCCATCGGTCGAGAAACGGGAGAACATGCCCAGGGGTGGTGCCACCTCCAAGGCATTCTGGGCCATCATGCGCAGAAAGATCGTGTTTTCCTTGCTGAGGGAGAAAAGGTGGTCCCGCAGGGCCTCGGCGAAGGAAGAGTTGCCGTACAACGCTCGAAAGTCAAAAAAAATCGAGGCGTTCAGTAGCGCATCGGGGGAAGGCGTGCGGATCCAGTCCGTGAAGCGCTTTTTCCATTCGGTCAGCGTCAGGCACCATTTCGGATTCATGGCCATGATTCCGCCGTCGCAGAGGGGGAAGCCGCAGCGGTCGAGGGCGGCGTTGACCTCTCCCGCGAAATCGATCATTGCGGCGCGGTTCTTTTCCGCGTCGTCCCCGGCTCCCGGCTGGAAGATGAGTCCGTTGTCCTGGTCCGTCGAGAATGTCTGCTCCTGCCGTCCTTCGGATCCGAAGGCGAGCCAGCAGAATTCCAGATCGGAAACCGCCTCGGGCTTGAGCAAGTCGATAAGGCGATGGGCGATGCGGTCATTGAACGACGAAATCAGGCTGGTGAGCTGCGCGGGCCCCATGCCCTGATGCAGAAGGGTGCGCCCCAGATGCCGGATTCTCGACGCTGCCGCCACGATCTCCTCGACGGAGTTCGCCGATTCGATGGGCTCCGTGACTTGGCGCAATCCCAGGCGCTGGAGCTCAAACAGGTCCCGCTCGGAAACAACCCCACGCGTTTCGCGCTCCTCGTTGACGACGACGATGTGCCGGATCGAGCGCGCTCCCATCTCCAGCGCCGCTTCCGCCACGGTCGCCGACTCCGGTAGCGCGAAAACGGGGGAGGACATGACATCCGCGATGGGGCATTCGGACCCCATGCCCCGGGCGAACACCCGGCGCAGGAGGCTCGACCCCGTGGTAATGCCGACAGGGCGGCCGCCTTCCACCACCACCACCGAGCCGACCCCCCGCTCCACCATCAAGCGCAGCGCCTCGGCCACCGTTCCCTCGCGCGCCATTGCGACCGGCTCCGCCCTGACGACGCCGTCCAGGGAAAGGCAGAGCACCTGCTCCGCGACGCGACGGGCCTGGACATCGTCGGCATACCGGCTCAGGAGCTGCTCCTGGGCGGTCCACTCGACCTCGAGCAGCGACCGGAGCACAGCAGGCTCGGCGATCAGCGTCGGGAGATCGGACGGATCAAGCACCCAGCAGTGGCAGTCCTCGGTGGCGCTCACCACGCGCCGGGGCTTGCGGCCCTCCAGGAGCGCCTCCAGGGGAAACACGCTGCCGGCCTCGAGCACCAGAAGTGATTCGACGACGCCGCCCGTCAGAGTCTGCTTGAGGGCAGCCCTTCCGCGCTTGAGGATGAACAGCCTGATGTCACCACCGGAGATGTCCGGGTGAACGATATCCGTCCCGCGCGGGTAGAAAGCAAGGGATGCCCGGGCGAGAACACGGCTGAGCACGTCCGGCGCCACGTCATTGAACGGCAGGCGCTCCCGCAGCCACGCCACCTCCGATCCCAGCAGCTTGTCTACGTCACCGCTCATCGGCCGAGTCTAGCAAAAAAGAAACTCCCGCCGCAGCGGGAGTTTCCTTGCCTGAACAACAGGTACTTCTAGTGCGCTTGGGCGGTCCCGGCGCCGCGAGGCGTCCGTATGTCCTCCACCAGATGCTGGATGTGATCCGGGCAGGGTGCCGTCACCTTCGACACCACCAGGGCCACAACCATGTTCAAGATCGCCCCAACCACTCCGATGCCCTCCGGCGAGATGCCAAACAGCCAGTTGGCCGGAATGTTCTCGGCCAGGGGCTTGATGAAGACACCCTTGAAGTAAAGGATGTAGCCCATGGTGAAAACCAGGCCCGTCAGCATGCCCGCGATGGCGCCTTCCCGGTTCATGGTCTTGCTGAAAATGCCCAGCAGGATGGTCGGGAACAGGGACGCGCAGGCCAGGCCGAAGGCGAAGGCGACCACCTGCGCCACGAAGCCGGGTGGATTGTAGCCGAGATAGCCGGCGATGCCGACGGCCACTGCGGCGGAAATCCGGCCCGCCATCAGCTCGCCTTTTTCCGAAATGCCCGGAATGAAAATGCCCTTCAGGAGGTCATGGGACACGGCGGCGGAAATCACCAGCAAGAGTCCTGCCGCCGTGGACAGCGCCGCCGCGATGCCGCCGGCGGCCACCAGCGCGATCACCCAGTTCGGCAGCCCGGCGATCTCGGGATTGGCCAGCACCATGATGTCCCGGTCCACCGTGAGCTCGTTGCCTTTCCAGCCGGCAGCCTCGGCCTGCTTCTGGAATTCCGGATTCTTGGACTTGTCGTTGTAGTACTGGATCCGGCCGTCGCCGTTCTTGTCCTCGAACTTGATGAGGCCGGTCTTCTCCCAGCGCTTCATCCATTCCGGACGGGCTTCGAAGCTGAGACTGCCTTCGGGCGCAAAGGTCTGCCCCGAAATGGCGCCCGGCGACACAGTCGCGTGCAGGTTGTAGCGGGCCATGGCGCC
>DKBC01000299.1 GCA_002451065.1 Betaproteobacteria bacterium UBA6910 | reverse complement strand
GCGAAACTGGACACCGATTCCACGGCAAACTGGACAGTGGTTCCAGGGGAAACTGGACGCCTGAAGTAGCGAGACGACGCGCGGGATAACCGTGGCACCCTGGGCTTTTTCCCCGGAGGTGTCTGTGGCGAACACGAGGTTATCGATGCGCAAGATCCAAGAAGTGCTGCGGCTGCATCACGCCTGCGGCTGCTCCAACCGGGAGATCGCCCGTGCGGTACGGGCCTCTCCCACGACCGTTGCCGACTACCTGCGGCGCGCCCAGCTGGCGGGACTCGCCTGGCCCTTGGCCGAAGGGATGAGCGAGCTGGCAGTGGAAGCGGCGCTGTTTCCGGCGCTGCCCGGCTCCCAGGTCAAGCGCCCGGAGCCCGACTGGGCCGTGGTGCATCGCCAACTGGGTCGCGGCGGGGTCACCCTGGAGCTGCTCTGGCAGGAGTATCGCGAGAGTCATCCCGGGGGCTACCAGTACAGCGCCTTCTGCGCGCGCTACCGGGCCTTTGCTCGGGCCTTGCCGGTGACCCTGCGCCAGAGCCATGCGCCCGGCGAGCGGCTGTTCGTCGACTACAGCGGCCAGACGGTCACGGTCATCGACCCCGCCACGGGGGAAGAGCGTCAGGCCCAAATCTTCGTCGCCGTGCTCGGGGCGTCGAGCTACACCTATGTCGAGGCGACCTGGACGCAGGGACTCCCGGATTGGATCGGCGCGCATGTGCGCTGCCTGGAGTTCCTCGGCGGGGCCCCCCGACTTCGACACTTTGAGGCCGAAATTGACCTCATTTCCCACCTGAATCCCCGTCAGTTCAAAGAGTTGGGCGCAGCCAGTGTTTTCCGGCTGTAGTGACACGATATTTCGCTGGAAGGCTTCAAATGCGAACGTGCTGGTGATACGGTCACGACATGTTCGTGAAGATCACCACGTCGGGGCCGCGCAAGTACGTCAAGCTGGTCGAGGCCTTCCGCGACGAGGAAGGTGTTGCACGCCAGCGAGTGGTTGCGACCTTGGGCCGCTTGGAGCAGATCCGCCACGGTAAAGGAGATGCCTTGCTCAACGGTCTGCTGCGGGCCGCGGGCAAGCCGACCCTGGATGAGGGCACCGGAGCGGTTGCCTTCGCACCGGCGGTGGCAGTGGGTGACACCTGGCTGCTGCACGCCCTGTGGCACGAGCTCGGTCTGGCCGGTGCCTTCCGACGTGTCCTGCGCCGGCATCGGCGCCAGTTCGATGCCGAGCATCTGCTGCGGGTGATGGTGTTCAACCGCCTCTGCGATCCGGAGTCCAAGCTCGGCATCCTGCGCTGGCTGGAAGGAACACGGGTGCCGCAGGTGGACAGCTCCAAGGTGACCCACCAGCACCTGCTGCGCACCATGGATACGCTCAACGAGTGCACCGCGGCCTTGGAATTGGCCCTCTCGAGGCAGCTGCGCCCCCTGATCGATCAGGACCTGTCGGTGGTTTTCTACGACCTGACCACCATCCGCACCGAGGGCGCATCCGAGTCACCTGATGAGATTCGTCGTTATGGCCCGTCCAAGGGCGGCGGTATCGCCCGCCAGGTGATGCTCGGCGTGGTGCAGACCGCCGAGGGCTTGCCGATCCACCATGAGGTGTTCGAAGGCAATGCCGCGGAGACCCACACCCTGGTGCCGACCATCGAGAAGGTGCTGGGGCGCTATCCGATTCAGCGGGTGGTGCTGGTCGCCGATCGCGGCCTGCTCTCGCTGGAGAACCTGCAGAGCATCAGCGAGATCAAGATCGGCGAACGGCCGTTGGAGTTTATTCTGGCGGTGCCGGCCAGACGCTACGGCGACTTCGAGGACATCCTTGGGAGTTTTCATCGCACCACCTGTGCAGGAGCCTGCAAGGAAGTCACCGGCGGGTTTCAGTGGCAGGGTCATCGGCTCATCGTTGCCCACCGCCCGGACCTGGCCCAAGAGCAGGGCCGTCGGCGCGACGAGCAGATCGCCGCCCTCAACGAGGATGCGGCACGCTGGACGGGCAAGCTCAACGCCCAGGATGAGGGACAACGCTACCGCGGGCGCAAGCTCTCCGATGCCGGCGTCACCGCCCGCTTCTACAAGGCCGTCAGCGATGCCCGCCTGGCCCACATCGTGAAGGTCGACCTCGCATCGGAGGTGTTCTGCTATGACGTCGACGAGCGGGCCTTGCAGCGAGCCAGGATGCTCGACGGCAAGCTGATCCTGGTCACCAATATGGCCGATCACACCCCCATGCAGATCGTCGAGCGCTACAAAGCGTTGGCGGACATCGAACGGGGATTTCGGGTCCTGAAATCCGAGATCGAGATCGCCCCGGTGTTCCACCGCCGTGGCGACCGTATTCGTGCCCACGCTTTGATCTGCTTCCTGGCCCTGGTGCTCTACCGGGTGCTGCGCATGCGCCTGAAGGATCGGCACAGCCCGTACTCCCCGGAACGGATGCTCGACATCATGCGCCGCATCCAATTCCATCAGATCACTTTGCACCAAAACCAAACCGCTTCGGGGCTCTCGACCCTGACGCCCGAACAACGCGATCTCTTTGACACTATCGATCTTCCGGAG
>DKBC01000287.1:192-4420 GCA_002451065.1 Betaproteobacteria bacterium UBA6910 | reverse complement strand
CGGCTTCCGCGTCGCGAGCTCCTTCCTCTACCCCACGCTGACCGTTCCCGCCACGGCGGGCGTGACCGACCGCGTCGGCTCCTCCCGGCAGGATTTTTACGACATTGCCCTGAGCGCCAGCTACGAGATAGATGTCTGGGGCAGGAACCGGTTCACTTCGGAGGCCGGCGAGCAGCTGCTTTTCGCTAGCATTTACGACCAGGAAGTGGTGCGTATCACCCTGGTGGCGGACGTGGCGACGAACTACTTCCTCGTACTGTCGGCGCGCGACCGGCTGCGCACGGCCCAGCAGAGCCTGGACATCGCCCGCCGTCTTGAGGGCCTCATCGAGGCGCAGTTCCGGGCCGGGAAGGTTTCCGGCCTCGAGCTGGAGCGCCAGCGCACGGTGGTGGCCACCATCGAGTCCGTGATTCCCCCCCTTCGCCAACTTGAGCGGTCCGCGCTGGACTCGCTGGCGGTGCTGCTGGGGCGGGTGCCGGAGCGGCTGGAGGTGAGGGGTGAGTCGCTGCGCCCGGTGCCGCTGCCGGTGGTGGCGCCGGGCTTGCCCTCCGAACTGCTGGAGCGGCGTCCCGACATCCGTCGCGCCGAGGCGGACCTTCTCGCCTCCAACGCCGACATCGGTGCCGCCCGCGCCGCTATGTTCCCGAGCCTGACTCTCACCGGCAGCGCCGGCTACCAGAGCACAGCCCTGTCTCAGCTGTTCCGTTCCAGCACCGGCTTTTACACCGTTGGGGTAGATCTCCTGGGAACGATATTTGACGGCGGCAGGCTGGCGGGTCAGCGCGACATCACCATCGCCCGCAAGCAGGAGTTGGTGGAGAACTACCGCAAGACCGTGCTGGTGGCGTTCCAGGACGTGGAGGATGCCCTTGCCGGGACCGAGCATTTCGAAGCCGAGCAGGAGGCGCTGCTTCGGGCGGCGGTTCACGCCCGCGAGGCTTACCGGCTCGCGGAGAAGCGCTACTACTACGGAGCTGCCGATTTCACCACGGTCCTGGACGCGCAGCGCGCCTATCTTTTGGCGGAGCAGGCGGTGGACCCGGCGCGTTTCTCCTGGGCTGCGTCGCTGGTGGGTCTCTACCGGGCGCTGGGCGGCGGCTGGCAGGAGGGGCCGGAATCGCAGCGTGATGGCGCGGCGCCGAATGAGGCCCCGCCCCGGGGGCAGCGGGACGCCGGCGCCACGGTTTCCCGGAATCCCTGAGCCGGCGCGCGTTCAGGCGCCGTTGCGCACCGCGTCCGCCCAGCAGTTCGGTGTTTCGTAAAGGCGCACGCGCTCGAGCCGGAGATGATTGCCGTAGAAGTCGCGGAAGGCGGCGTCCAGGATCTGGAACGCGAGATTGGCGAGGTTTTCCGCCGTGGGTGGCGCGTCCAGTTCCACTGTCTTATGGTCGGGCAAGGTGCGCAGAAATTCGACCACGGGCGTGTCCTTGCTGTAGACCAGGAAGGCGTGGTCCCAGGTTTCGACCAGGGATTCGCGCGCGATGCGCCGCACCTCGGAGTAGTCCATCACCATACCTTGTTCCGCCGCTCCCTCAGTGGTGATAATGTCGCCGGAGAGCGTGATCTCCAGGGCGTAGCGGTGCCCGTGCAGATGCCTGCATTGGCTCCCATGCCCGGGAATGCGATGCCCGGCGTCGAACTCCAGCCTGCGCGTAATCAGCATGAACGGCAACGCACCATGGGAAAGCGCGGATTATAGCATCCGACCCTGAGGCTCCTCCGTTGACTCCGCGAACCAGACAGCCCCTGCGACCGCTCACCCGCGATGATCACTCCCGTGACAGCGCCGGGCTCGAGTACGTGTATCCGGTCGTTTCCCGGCGCGCCGGCGGGGTTTCGGTGGGCGTCAACCTCAATCCCAACAACGCGTGCAATTGGCGCTGCATCTACTGCCAGGTGCCCGGTCTCAGGCGCGGGAGGGCGCCCCGCATCGACCTCGGCCGCCTGGAATCGGAACTGCTGGGTTTCCTCGAAGAAGTGCTGCGCGGCGAGTTCATGGAAGAGCGGGTGCCGCCCCAGGCCCGCCGCCTCAACGATATCGCCCTTTCGGGTAACGGCGAACCGACAACTTGCCGCCAGTTTCCGGAGGTGGTGGATTTAATCGGCCGGGTAAGGAAAGAGGCGCAGGTGCCGGAGAGCGTGAAAACGGTGCTGATCACCAACGGCAGCATGATGGACCGCGAACCGGTCCGGGCCGGCGTCGCCGGAATGGCGGCGCTCAACGGGGAGGTGTGGTTCAAGGTGGATCGGGCGACACCCCAGGGGATGCTCCGCGTCAACGGCGTGCGCGGATCACCGGAGAACGTGTTTGCGAAACTTGCCGCGGCTGCTGCCTTGTGTCCTACCTGGATCCAGACCTGCGTGTTCCGCCTCGACAACGAACCGCCTTCCCGCCTCGAACGGGAGGCTTATCTCGCCTTTCTGCGCCGTTGTATCGTCGAGTCGGTGCCCGTCAGGGGCGTCCTGATCTACGGGCTGGCGCGCCCCTCGTTGCAACCCGAGGCGGCGCGCCTGACGCCCGTTGCCCGCTCCTGGCTGGAGGCCCTGGCGCGGGAAATCGAGGCTATCGGCCTTCCGGCGAAGGTGAACCCCTGACGCGATGGCGCGTCAGGCGGCAGCCCGCGCCCGGGTCCGGGCCGATTTCTTGAGCGTCTTGTAGAGATCCGGCTGGGTCGACTTGAGCAGGTCGATGACCTGGATGTCATCCCGGCGAATCTTGCCCAGATCAACTCCCTCCACATGGACCAGGCGCAGCAGTTCGCGCACCGGCCTCGGCATGTTGCGGCCGCTTTCGTAGCGGGAGCCGCCGCTCTGGGTCACGCCGATCATGCCCCAGAATTCCTGCTGGTTCATGCCCAGCCTGCGCCGAATGTCTTTCGGGTTCGCGATTTTCTCAAAGGTTTTCATGTTAGCCTGCCAATCCTCATGTTGTTGTCGTATTCCGAAGCCATATCTGGCCTCAAATCCTAATGTAAATGCTTTTTTTCGGAAGTGCAAGAAAATCTAACAAAGTGATAGGTTTGATGGGTCAAAATCCTGTGAAAAAGTTAGCATTTGTCAATTAATCTGTTAAAATTCAGAGCCTTTTAATCCGCGCGGGGCAATCCAGGTGGCACTCATCGTCCAGAAGTATGGCGGCACGTCGGTCGGCAGCACGGAGCGCATCAAGAGCGTTGCCAGCCGTGTCGCCAGATTTCACCGCCAGGGCCACCAAGTGGTGGTCGTGGTTTCCGCCATGAGCGGCGAAACCAACCGTCTCATCGCCCTCGCCAGAGAGGTATCTCCCCATCCCGATCCGCGGGAACTCGACGTGATGGTGTCCACCGGGGAGCAGGTTTCGATCGCTCTCCTTGCCATGGCGCTCATGGAACTGGGAGTCGGGGCGCGCAGCTACACCGGAGCGCAGGTCCGGATCCTCACCGACAGCGCGCATACCAAGGCGCGTATCCTCAGCATCGACGAGGACCGCATTCGCAGGGACCTGGGACAGGGATACGTCGTGGTCGTGGCCGGATTCCAGGGCGTGGACGAGGCCGGTAACATCACCACCCTGGGACGCGGCGGATCGGACACCACCGGGGTCGCCCTGGCAGCCGCCCTCAGCGCCGACGAATGCCAGATCTACACCGACGTGGACGGTGTCTACACCACGGATCCCCGCATCGTTCCCGAGGCCCGGCGCCTCAGGACCATCACCTTCGAGGAGATGCTGGAAATGGCCAGTCTCGGATCCAAGGTGCTCCAGATCCGGTCGGTGGAGTTTGCGGGCAAATACAAGGTGCGGCTTCGGGTGCTCTCCAGCTTCGAGGAGGGCGGCGAGGGCACGCTCATCACATTTGAGGACGACGAAAACATGGAACAGGCAATCATCTCGGGCATAGCGTTCAACCTCGACGAGGCGAAGATCACGGTCGAGGACGTGCCCGACCGGCCCGGCATCGCCTACCAGATCCTGGGTCCGATTGGCGATGCCAACATCGACGTGGACATGATCATCCAGAACGTGGGTCACGACGGGCTGACGGACTTCTCCTGTACCGTGCATCGCAACGACTTCGGAAAGGCGATGAAGATCCTGCGCGAACAGGTCGCGCCCCACATCGGCGCGAGGAACGTGAGCGGCGACGACAAGATCGCCAAGGTTTCGGTAGTAGGGGTCGGCATGCGCTCCCACGTCGGCATCGCGAGCAAGATGTTCCGGACCCTGGCCGAGGAGGGCATCAACATC
>DKBC01000287.1:0-183 GCA_002451065.1 Betaproteobacteria bacterium UBA6910 | reverse complement strand
GAGATCAAGATCTCGGTGGTCATCGAGGAGAAGTACATGGAGCTGGCGGTCCGCGTGCTGCACCAGGCGTTCGACCTGGAGAGGGCGCCGGGTTAAAATCCCACTGCGCGCCGATCTCCGTCGGCGCCATTAAATACCCGGAGAGATGCCCGAGAGGCTGAAGGGGGCGCCCTGCTAAGGCGT
>DKBC01000083.1 GCA_002451065.1 Betaproteobacteria bacterium UBA6910 | reverse complement strand
GGCGTGAAAGTCAGGGTGATGGGCTTGATGGTCAGCGTACCCTCCAGCGGATCGACACCGATTTCGATCTTCGGCAGATGGTCGATGGTGAAGGTGTAGTGGTCGGGAATTCCGGCCAGAGTGACCGGGCCGACCGAACCCATCGATCCGCTGATTACCGAGCCGACCGATCCCGCCAGATTTGAATCAATCGTCAGGTCCGCCATGTCCCGCCCTCCGTGATTCGACTTATGAAGGATAAACCATGCGGGGGCGAAGTCAATGCGGCGCGCATGATGGCGTCGGCACACGCGCAAACCGTGAAGCGCGCGCATGTCATTGCGGTCACCGGATCATGGCTTGATCCTCCACACCGGCGTTCAAAACTGACGGGGCTGGCGCCAAGACGACGAACACCCGGGGCAGGGGCTTTGTCCGGCCCGCGGGGGCGGGGATGGATGCCGGAGGTGGGAGCTGCTCAGGCCGGGATTAGCCTTGCATCCGAACCCAACGCAGATGTCGCGCAGGCGGCGCAAGGGCCGCCGCCAAGGAAGTCTCGCAGCGCGCGCAGGGAAACTCCCGGATTTTGGACGCACCGGCCACGGACCGCCATGCCCGCGGGCATCATTCAGCATACCCGCTGCCGATCGCGGAGAACGGCAGGTCCAGCTTGAGGGCGGGAACCTCCTTGGCGATCCAGGCGATGAACGTGTTGCTGTTGGGTCCGGGGAAGGCGCGGTAGCTTTTCGGCCAGGGATAGGAGCGCGCCGCCTGTTCCACCTGATCGATAAGGGCATCCACCCCTGCGCCCCGGTGATCCACCAGCAGGCGCGGCTTTTCGCCGAACCAGAAACGGTCCGGCGCGTCGCGCTCGATGCGCACGACGGGAAGGCCCCTCCGCTCCCGCCATCCGATGACTTCATAGACCGTGTAATAGGGCTCGGAACTGCGCTTGGCGGCGATCCAGGTATGGACAGCGAACCAGCCGCGCCAGCCCCAGGTCGGCGCGGCGTAAGCCTGCAACACGCCTTCGCTGGTTGCCGTGGGATCAGGGGCGATCCCGGCGGGTTTCCGGCTGGCGGTACGCCAATCGCGATCCAGCGAGCAGCCCGCCAGAATCAGAACGACCGTCAGGCAGTAAATGATCTTCTTCATGGTTCTTGCCGGAGCCCAGGGAGCGCGAGTCCCGTGGGATCGTTTTCCTTTCAGGGTTGCCCGAATCTACGGAGAAAGGACCGTCCGTTTCCGTCAAGGTTCCCTCGCGGAAACTCCGAAGAACCGGCGCCGGGATGGCTTCTTCTGGGCCCGGGGCGTGGCGGGGGCCGAACGCAGCCCTGGCGCCGGGACCCTGCCACGACCTTCTGCGCTTCTTCGCCTCCGTTAGACCCCTCTGGTGCCATGGTTGCCAGCGTGAACCCTTGAACCCCGCTGCTCGGACCCGCCTGCCGCGCCGACTTTCATGCACCGAATGGAACATTCCGGACTTTTCCGCGGCCTCGACACCTTACATCCCTGCCGACCGGCCAAGCAGCGGCGGCGGACATCATGCGTGGGGCCGACACCGCATTACTGCGGAAAGCCCGCGAGCACGGAGCGTCGTGAATCAGTGGCAGCCGAGAAAGGGCTGCAGCAACGCTGTAAGGCGCTGCGGTCGCTCCTCCTGGGGCGCGTGCCCCGAGTCCTCGATGATCTCGAGCCGGGCACCCGGAATCGCAGCCTGCAGACGCTCGCCGATTCCGAGGGGCACTATTCCGTCATGGCGGCCCCACACGATCAGCGTAGGTACGTCGATCCGGGAATACTGCTGTGCGAGATCCTCCATGTCGGGAGGCAGAATCTGCCGCGCCGTCTGAACGGTGGCGCAGCGGCCTTCAGCGCTTTTCAGCCCTTCCGCATAAACCCGCACCGCGTCCTCCGGCACGGCGGACTGATCGAAAAACACTTCCCTCAGCACCGCGCGGGTCTGCGTCTCGGGCGGGATCGCCCGTGTCAACGCCGGGCCCAGCAGCGGCGTCGCCAGCAGGCGCACGAACATCGGCAGCGGTTGGAGATAACCCATCGAATCTATCAGCACCAGCCGCGCCTGGCGTCCAGGGGCAGCCTGTTGAAGCATGAGCGTCGCCACCAGCGCCACACCGCCGCCAAAGGAGTGGCCGACAAGGGTTACATCCCGGAGGTCCCGCGCAATCACGAAGTCGCGGATCAACAGTGCCTGGTCGTACACCGCGTAGTGCCCGTCCGCCGGCTTCGGGGAATTCCCGAATCCCTTCAGATCAACCGCGATCACGCGACAGTTTCGCGCCAGTTCGGGCGCGACATGCCGCCAGACGTAGGTGCTGTTGCCGAAGCCGTGGATGAGCAATACGGCTTTTCCCTGGCCAAGCTCTTCGGCATACAGGGCAACCTCGGGGGCGGGCCGTGTTGCGGCGTAGTCCTGCCACGGCGCCGTGCGCTGATCGAGCACCGCGCAGCCCGAAAACAGGGCGAGCGCAGCCGCCACGGAAGCCGCCCGGACCAGGCCTGGCATCGCGGGCGTCCGGTCAGTGCAGGGCAAAATAGGCGTACAGGATCGTGTAGGCATCGAACACGGTGCCCAGAGCGAAGCCCACCAGCGCGAAAGCCGGTAGCGAAGCAGTGAACGAGCTGATCCTTTGCACCTTGCGACGCGTTTCCGGATCCTCCAGGTTCACATAGCTCGGCATCTTCCACACGCCATACGTCACGATGGCGAGGAACAGGCAAACGCCGAGCGAGAGCGGCAGAAGGTTTCCGAAGTAAAGCTCCAGCGGTCCGAAGATGCGCACGCTGGGATCGCAGCACTCAAGGCACTTTCTGAGCAGCGCCTCGCTCCCCTGCCCCTTTCCGGCGATCAACCCCTGGCACTCGAGCATGTGAATGATCTCGTCGCGCTTGTCGTTTATCAGCTTGTAGGCCGTGAGCACGATGGAAACCGCGCCCCAGAGCGCCCCGAGGAAGACCACGGGCAATCCAAGCGTAGGAACCTGTTTGGCGGCCGGCCTGTCCCCTTTGTCAGCGCCCTCTTTTTCGGCGTTCATATCTCGTCTCCCGTCATGCCCTTCCAATGTCGGACAAGCCGCGCCCCGCTGTCAAGATTGCCGGGCGGCGGTCCGCGCGTATCCGGACCAACGGCAATAACCTTCGCGTTCGGAGTTCCGCGCGGTGCCGCCGTCCACGTACCTGCCGCGATGCGGTGAGGGAATTCCCTGCATCGGGTAAGCAATTAGCCCTACGCCCGGAAGACGGCCCGGGCTTTTGGGTTCCTGCTGTCCGAGCACGGCTTCCCGCCGCCGCGTCAGGGAGGCAGTATGCGAACCCGAATTGGGATCATTCAGTCGCCATTCCATTTGGCAATCCTTAAGTGTAATTTCCGGGCAGGCAATCCCACCGGTTCGCAGCGAATTCTCTCGGAATGGCGGGGCGTACATGGGCGGTTGGGGGTGGTTACCGGATCCGGGAGGATTGGGCGCAGTTCGTTTGGTCCTGTCATCCAACGCGGGAAAGAGGAGGGTGCATGGCAGCAGTCAGGACAACGGGACTTCTGATCGCTCTGTTGGCGACCGTTGCGGCCGCCGGGTGTTCTTTGAACAACGTCCGTGAAATCCAGCCCGATCAGCGCTTTCTGGGGCTTGAAGATCTATTCGAAATCACCACCGGGCCGCCGGCTTCTGCGCGCCTCAACGTGGTGTTCGTGCATGGCATGGGGCATCACCCCTTCGGTGAGCCCGGAGTAAGAAGGTATCAGAAGCGGATCGCAGAGGAATTGGGGTTCTCTCGCGAGAATGTGAGGCGCGTCGAATGGGGTCCGCTCTGCCCAGGGAAGGAAATCAAATCCGACATCCAAGTGCAATTGAAACGGGAGGGTTGGCGGGTAGCGTGTCGGAGCAGGAGCTTCTGGATGAACTGACACAGGAAGGACAGACAGTCTGTCCCCTGCGGATCAACGACGTCATCGTGGGCTATTTGGGATGGCGACAATATGAGGAAAAGAGCGGCAGTGGCACCCGTGTATTGAACCTTTTTGAACTGTCCTGGGATCGCGCAACCGAGATTCTTCAGAAGACCATCCTGGAGCTCAACGAAGACTACGAAGAGACCGTCGAGCTTGGTGATGATCTTAAACCCCAGCCAAATGGCAGGGATCGCGAAGCCGACCGGGCGCTGGTGAATGGGTGGCTCAAATCGTTCGTCAATCGCCAACTGGGAGATCCAGCGCTCTACCTGGGCGCTTACGGGAACTCAATCCGGCGCACGGTCGCCGAC
>DKBC01000190.1 GCA_002451065.1 Betaproteobacteria bacterium UBA6910 | reverse complement strand
TGGGCCTACGACCGCAACTCCAGCGTCGGTCGCTTGGACAAAGGCCTCGACGAAGCGAAGTCAAGAGGTTGGACAGTGGTAGACATGAAGCAGGACTGGAAGGTCATCTACCGGCATGAGTAAAGGTGAAGGCGATATTGGTTCGCCAGCTAACAAGCGGTTACAGCGGACGGCGCTACCGCGCCGCCGCTGAACCGCGGCGTTGGGCGGGCTCGGTGTCGCAACTGCTCGATCTCAGCGCACGGCAGGCCGCTGCAGCGGGAGACGGTAACTGCCGCGTCTTTACAGCGGGAATGGCTCCAGAAGGTGGGGTTCTTGGGTGAAGTCGTCCTCTTATGGTTGCTGGGACTGGGATGCAGCGGATTCGTAATTGGCTCTCTCGTGGTGTTAACCATGCCCGCGCCCGCAGCCTTGCGTCTCGTCGCCGGTATTGTTGTCTTCATGGCTTCTGTGAGCGGGGTTGGATTGGTTCTTATCGGCGTGGTGCGCCCTCCATTCTGGTTCTTTGCGATACCGCTCTTGGTGCCTGTGTTGACTGCGCTCGGCGTCGGGTACATCTGGTCTCGTGTCAGGAAACCTGACGGGTATGACCACGACGTGACCACCGACCGCGCGGTGGACTAGGGCGCAAATGATCCGTTCGCTTCAGGAGGCCTTCGTGATGCGCGCAGCTATCCTGTTTGTCATCGTGCCCACGCTGGCGAGTGCAGCCGGCTGGACCGACATTCACGGCGAAAATTCCCAAGGGGAGAAGGTCATCTTTCGCCACGTGCGAAGCGTCACCATTCAGAAACAAGGTGACCAGGAGGCATATGCCCAACATGTCGGGGCCGATATCATCGTCGTGAAGGGCAATGGGAAGCGGATCTTCGATAACCAAGACTGCCTACACTCCTATCAAGCGAGCGGGAATGCCTGGCTATCGTGCTCACCAGACGGGGCTTCACCGCTGGCCGGTACGACCTACCATCAATCGCCTCCCAAGGAAGGCACGCTTTCTCCATGGATTTGTGTTCGAGGCTGCAACGCGTCGTCGCCGCCGATAATGAAGCAAGAGCCGTGGGAATAGCAGGTAAATGCGCTGCCGCCCAGCAGCCCCTGCAGGTGACGGGACCGTCGCCGGGTTGAGCGGGGCCGCAACACGAGAGGGGGCGGGCTTGAACAGAAGCGAAGTTTTCCAGCCGGGCTGGAGAGTGGCCTCATTGGGTGGATCGAATGGGCGCGGTGAGGCGTCGTGATATAGCATTGGGGCATCTTGAGGAGTTCTGCGCCGGCGACACTGGCGCGTTGCGGGCGTTACTTGCCCCTGACCTCCAGATGTTGGGGTCCGTTCCATCAGTTCACGTCCAGCGCTGAGTACCTTGAAAGCCTGGCGGTCAAGCCGCTGGAGAACTCCGGTTATCCAGTCATGAGCATCATGGAAGGCGACGACTCCCTGGCATTTTTCCGGGAGTATCATAAGCCTGTGAAATCGCTGGCTGTTGCGCAGCTAATCCGGATTCGGGATTACAAGATCGGCTAGATTCTCCTGGTTGTTGATACCGGAGGTTTCGTCTAACCGCCTGTTGTGGGGGAGGCGCCGCTGGACGGGAATGTTGGATCTCGGGGAGAAATATTATGAGCGAATCGCGCAGCGGAGATACCGGGGGAGAACCAGAACGGGCCGATCAAGGGACTCTCGACGCCCATCGCCTCCTGGTGATGTGGCTATTCATTTCCACCCTGGTCATCGGCCTGGGATTTCTGGCATTGGTTCTCTATTTCGATGTGACAGGCCGCGGGGGCGTGACCGTCATGCTCGCCGTCATTGTGGCGGGGGCGGGAGGCGGCTTCGTGAGCAGCCTGCGGCGGCTGTACAGCTTTCAGGACATCTTCCCGCGGCGCGAATACGTTCAGTTGTTCCGCAAGATGAATTTCTACGTGGTTGCCTATTCGCTGGTTCCGGCCGTGGTGGGGATGATCGGCGCGGTTATGGTCTACCTCATGTTTGCGGCCGGCCTCCTGAAGGGTGACCTGTTCCCGGAGTTCCATTGCGCGGCGGGGCAGTGCGACGACTTCCAGGGGTTCGTGGCGAACTGGAGCCCGAAGGATGCCGCGGCAAACGCGAAAGCGATAGTCTGGGGATTCATCGCCGGGTTCTCCGAGCGATTCGTGCCTGATATCCTGAACCGCCTGGGGAGCGAGAACGCGAAACAGTAGGGCCCGGTTCTGCGGACGGGCGCCAATGGCAAAACGTGGGCGGGACGCAATTCATCCTATCTTGCGCAAACTGGAGGGGCGCGATCTTCGCTCGATTGGGCGGTCCAACGAGGTGGTGGGAGAAGTGACCGCCGATCCGGCACAATTCGACGCCTTGTTTTCGGGTTTGAGGGCGGCTGACCCGGTGCTGCGCGCGAGGGCAGCCGATGCGGTCGAGAAGATCACCGCCCGGCATCCCGAGTACCTGCGTCCTCACAAGGAAGAGCTCATCGGTGCCCTGGCTCGCGCGCAGCAGAAGGAGGTGCGCTGGCACGTGGCACAGATGCTACCGCGCATCGACTGGAATCGTCGCGAGCAGCGGCGCGTGCTGGACATCCTGACGGGCTACCTGGAGGACGAGAGCAGCATCGTGAAGACGTGCGCGATGCAGGCGCTGGCCGATCTCGCGCAAATGGCGCCCGGGGTGATGCCGGATGTGCTGCCGCGGCTGCAGGTGTTGAGCGCCACGGGTACGCCGGCCATGAAGGCTCGCGGGCGCAAGCTCCTGGTCATGCTGCGCGCGTCGACCGGCCACTCGGGGGCGCGGCGCAAGACGAGGTCCGCCCGGTCGGGGCGATGACCGGCTGCGTCGGATTCTGCGGCCGAGTGCGATAAACTGACCGCCGCTTTGCTATTAATAAGGACCTGACCCGATGGCGTTGCATCCCCTGGCAGGACAGCCTGCACCGGCCGAATTTCTGATTGAGGTGGAGCGTCTCGAGCGCGAGTATTTTTCCCGCCGGCCCGACCCGGCGAATCCTCTCGAGCGCGTCGCCTTCGGCACCAGCGGCCACCGTGGCAGTTCTCTCGACGGCACCCTGACCGAGGCCCACATCCTGGCCATCACCCAGGCGATCTGCGACTACCGGGTGGCCCAGGGTATCGGCGGTCCCCTGTATCTCGGCAAGGACACCCACGCGCTGTCGCGGCTCGCCGAGCGCAGCGCGGTCGAGGTGCTGGCTTCCAACGGCGTCGAGACCTTCCTGCAGGCCGATGGCGGCTTCACGCCGACGCCGGTCATCTCCCACGCCATCCTGGCGCACAACCGGGGGCGGACAACCGCGCTGGCGGACGGCATCGTCGCGACGCCCTCCCACAATCCGCCCCAGGACGGCGGCTTCAAGTACAACCCGCCCCACGGCGGTCCGGCTGACAGCGCGGTCACCGCCTGGATCGAGGGCCGCGCCAACGGCTACCTGGAGGCGGGCAACGCCGGGGTGAAGCGGTCAGCGTATGATGCTGCGCGCAAGGCCGCTTGCGTTCACGCCCATGACTTCGTGCGGCCCTATGTGGACGACCTTGGCAGCGTCGTGGACCTCGCGGCGGTGCGCGGCGCCGGCATCAGGCTCGGCGTGGACCCTCTGGGGGGCGCGGCGGTGGCCTACTGGGGGGCGATCCGCGACGCCTACGGGCTCGAACTGACGGTGGTCAATCCCAAGGTTGATCCGGCCTTCGGCTTCATGACCCTGGACCACGACGGCAAGATCCGCATGGATTGCTCCAGCCCCTATGCCATGGCCGGCCTGGTGCGGCTCAAGGAGAACTACCGCCTCGCCTTGGGCAACGACCCGGACGCGGACCGTCACGGCATCGTCACTCCCTCGGCCGGGCTGATGAATCCCAATCACTACCTGGCGGCCGCCATCGACTACCTGCTCTCGCACCGCCCCGGCTGGCCGGCCTCCGCCGCCGTGGGCAAGACGCTGGTCTCGAGCAGCATGATCGACCGCGTGGTGGCAAGCCGCGGGCGCCGGCTGGCGGAGATGCCGGTCGGCTTCAAGTGGTTCGCCGCCGGTCTGCACGACGGCTCGATCTGCTTCGGCGGGGAAGAGAGCGCGGGCGCCAGCTTCCTGCGCATCGACGGGAGCGTCTGGACCACCGACAAGGACGGGCTGATCCTGGGCCTGCTGGCGGCGGAGATCACGGCCATCACCGGCCGCGACCCGGGGGAGCGCTACCGCGCGCTGACCGCGGAGTTCGGCACGCCCCACTACACCCGCATCGATGCGCCGGCGACGCCCGAGCAGAAGGCACGGCTCGCCCGCCTCGCGCCCGAGAACGTCGCCGCCACCGAGCTGGCGGGCGAGGCGATCACCGCGCGCCTCACGCGCGCCCCGGCCAATGACGCCGCGATCGGCGGACTGAAGGTGGTGACGAAGAACGGCTGGTTTGCCGCCAGGCCCTCGGGCACCGAAAACATCTACAAGATCTATGCCGAGAGCTTCACCAGCGCGGAGCACCTCGACGCCATCGTCAGGGAGGCACGCTCGATCGTGACGGCGGCGCTCGGGGGAGAGTGAGCGGCGGCGCGCTGCCGCGCCTACGGGCGGAGCGGCGCGCCGTCAGCGCACACGCGAATCCCGGTTCGGCGAGATCATGGCGGATCCCGGTATTTCTCGTTGGGACTGGCTGAGACCGAAAGGCTGGCTCGCCGTATTCGTGCTCCGGCCGCAGCTCGTCTTTGCGATTACTTCGCTATTCGGCGGCATGATCGCCGCCGCCGGCGTCGCGCGGCTTCCGCTGCCGGGAGCCTCGAAGTGGGCCTGGATCCCGCTTGTCATCGACTGGGGCGGATTGCCCATGCTCCTGGCCGCCTGGCTGACGGAGCGACAGAAGTGGTCCGCGCGCTGCATTCCCTTATTGGAATTTCCTGCGTAGAAACCATTGCCGGGCGCGGGCCGCCGCGGAAGGCGGCGTGGGGATCTATGGGCGTGAGAAATCCCCTTCGCATTGCGCGGTAAGTTGCGGTTAGGATTGCATGCCCGCGAACAGGGTGCGGCCGGCCGCGACGGAGACGGTGTGATCCATGTCACGCCCGCTCGTGCACCGGTTACAGTCGCAGTTCGAGGCGGGTGACCACAGTCAAACCATGGGAGAGCGGAACATGAAGCGAAGCAGCGTCGGAACCTGGGGCCTGGCAACGGCCCTCTTAGTGAGCGCCTGCGCCACCACGGGCGGTTCCACGCCCCAGGAAAAGCGCCAGGCCGTGCTGTCCATGAGGAGCGAGGTATTGGCGGACCTTTACCGGATCAAGCCCCACACGAAAGCCGAGATCGCGTCCGCGCCCGGCTACGCGGTATTCAGCAACGCCAACGTCAACATCATCTTCGCGAGCTTCGGCGGCGGCTATGGCGTCGTCAGGGACAACAAGACCGGCCGGGACGATTTCATGAAAATGGGCGAGGCCGGCATCGGGCTGGGGCTGGGCGCCAAGGATTTCCGGGCCGTGTTCGTCTTCCGGAGCCGGTCTGCGCTGGACCGTTTCGTGAGCAGCGGATGGGAGTTCGGCGGCCATGCGGACGCAGCCGCCAAGGCCGGCGACAAGGGCGGCGCCGTGGGCGGGGAGGCCCTGATCGACGACGTAACCGTCTATCAGCTCACCCAGACCGGGCTGGCGCTCCAGGCCACGGTGAAGGGCACCAAGTACTGGAAGGACGAGGAGCTGAATTAGGCGGTTGGTTCCGCTGTTCAACTTTTCCACCACAAAACTTGGGAAAGATGTAGGCTTTTGCCCTCTGGGAGCACAGCCCATCGGGGGCATTGCAGCCCATGAGGAACCATTGAGGAGTCATTGAATGGGCAAGAAGCTATATGTCGGCAACCTTGGATACGGCGTCCGCAGCAACGACCTCCAGCAGGCGTTCTCGGCTCATGGCACGGTGCAGTCGGCGGAAGTGATCACGGACCGGACAACCGGGCAGTCCAAGGGGTTCGGCTTCGTCGAGATGGGCAGCGACGAGGAGGCCCGGGCGGCGATCGCCGCCCTCGACGGCACGGAATTGGACGGCCGGGCCATGAAGGTCAACGAGGCCCGTCCCAAGGAAGGAGGTGGCGGGCGGGGTCCCGGTGGCTTCGGCGGCGGTGGCGGAGGCGGCCGGCGTGGCGGCTTCGGCGGCGGTGGTGGAGGCGGCCGGCGCTATTAGCAAGCACCTGCCTCACCGCTCACGCCGGCAGCGGAGCGGTGAGGCAGGTGGCGGCCGCGAGCATGCTGCGGTCAGAATGGTGGTTCTGCCGGCCGGATTCGTCGCCACCGCGGGCGTCGCCTTTGGTCCTTCTCCGGTAGCCTTGAGGTGGCCGGGCGCCATGGACAGCCGACCGGGGCGGATCGCCGACGCTTCCGGTTGCCTGTCACGATGAGCGCGACAGGCGGCTTGCGCTTCGGTGGCCGGTCCCGCGCCGTGCTGGACGATTGACACCACCATGAGCCAGGAAACCGAAAAGCAGATTCTCGAGACCCTTCGCGAAATCCGGGAGGGGCAGCGCGAAGCGCTGGAGATCATGGCGTCCCACCGGGCCCTGGTCGAAGAGCAGATCCAGCTATCGCGAAAATCCGTCGAGGAATCGGTAAGCTTGCAGAGGGTCGCGCTCCACCGTCAGAAGGCCGTAACGCTCATTGCCGTTCCAGGAATCCTTGCATGTATCGCGGCGATCGCCTACCTGGTCCTGAGGTATTTCTAGCGCAGTGGCTGGCCTATCGTCAGCCTTTCCATGACTCGCTGCAGGTCCGTCCTCGGTGGCCGGCCCGCGGTGCCATGCTGAACGTCAAGGGAAACAGGCGGGGAGGAGTCGTGAATGCTGGCGTGGCTTAAGTCAATTCTTGGGGTTCCCCAGCCAGCCGGCCCTGCCCAGAGCCTGAGGTCGTTCACGAAATCCGATATGACCATTTCCAGGGATTCGGTTGCGCTGGAGGGCGACGCGTGGCGCATCACGGGCAGCGGCGGGAGTCAGACCGTCCGCCTTTTCGAGATCAAGGACCCCGGGCTGGAGCGGTGCATGCTCACCTATCGCGCACAGATGAAGACCGAGGGCGTGGAGGGCAAGGCTTACCTCGAGATGTGGTGCGGCCTGCCGGGACGCGGGGAGTTCTTCTCCAGGGGCTTGAACAACGCGGTCGCGGGAACGAAGGACTGGGCTTCGTACGAGATTCCCTTTTACCTCAAGCAGGGGCAGCGGCCGGACTTGATTAAACTCAACCTCGTCATCGAGGGATCGGGGAGCGCATGGGTCAAGGACGTTCAACTGCTTTACGCCCCGCTGAAGTAGAGCACCGATGGTGATCGAGGAGGGGCGGGACCGCCGCCAGGCGGTACAAGAAGCGCGCCGCCAGGTGTTTGCATGCCGCAATCAATCGGGAAGCCGATGGGCAAGTCGGGCACGACTATGTTTTGAAGTCAGAGTGCCGGCGAAAAATTGCCGAAATCTGCAACCGCTTCGTGGCGGGATTCCTTTGCGGGCCTGCGAACAGGCGATCGGCGGCACATCTGCGGCCAAGTATTGCCGGCATTCGACTGATATTGCGGGACCCGCCGGACAAGGCGAAACACGAGATCGGCGATATCAACGCATGGCTCCTGCTGACCGGCGCAGCTCGGGGACGAGTGATCCGGCGAACGGGTCCTGGGGTGCGGCGATCAGATGAAGCTGGCCTTTGGAATAGTGGCCCTTTGCTCAGGACTGCTGTGGCTGGTCTGGATGGCAAGACGAGCGAACAGGAGGACCGGTCCGGGGCAGGCGTTGTTCGACTTTTTGGCCGGCGCTCCGCTGGAGAGCGTGTTGAGCGTGGGGCTGACGCTGTTTGGGCTGATCCTGGTAGCGGCGCATCTGGCGTGAGTGCGTGCCCCGCGGCAGAAATGGAAATAGGGGTGTGCCCAGGCCACAACCCGTCGGCCCGCCGAGGTCGGCATGGGCGCGACCCGGGGTAAGACAGGGCGGTCCAAGAGGAGATTCTTATGGCGGATGTAGCACCCGGACGATCCTTACTCGATCGGTTGATCAGTGTCGGCAAGGACCTGGTGGCGCTGCTGCGGGACGGAGCGCTGGTGATGCTGGCGATCCTGCTGTTGCTGTTCCCCGCCAAGTTCAATGATCTTCTGGTGAGAGCGGGTTTCGAGGAAGGCAGCATCGTGGGCTTCAAGTGGAAGGCGAATCTTCTGGAGGCCAACGACGCGCTCAAGAATGCCCAGGTCACCATCGCGGATCTGAAGGCCCAGCTCGACAAGGCCAACGAAGCGCTGTCGGAAGCCCAAGGCAGGACCAACGACCCCGCACTCCGGACGTCGATCGCCCAGCTTGAGGCGGAGAATACCCGGCTCACGGAAGCCACAAGGCAGGTGGAGGCCTCGGTGCGGGCCACCATCGCGTCCAACGAGCCGCTGGTGGAGAAGGCCCAGGCCAGCATTGGGGCCCGAGGCGGGTGGGGTGTCGTGTTCGGCAGCGACGTTTCGGTGGCCGCCGCGCGGGACGAGATTGCACGCGCGACCCGCAAGGGGATCGAGGGCCCCGCTATCTTCTACCGCAATGGCTACTACGCGAGCATTGCGGTGGTCGAGAGCCGGAGCAAGGCACAGGAGTACCTGGAGATCGCAAAGACCTTCCGGCCGGACGCCTACATCGTCTCGATGGCGACCTGGTGCCGAAATCCGCAGCCCCTGGAGGGGTTCACCGCATGCCCCGCCGGTCGTTAATCGCGACGGCGCAGAGCGGCTCGGCACCGGCGCGTTCCCCTACCGAGGTCCGCCCCGCGACCGCTGACGATGCCGCTGCAATCAGCGCGCTCGTTCGTCCCCTGGTGGAGAAGTACATCGCCGTTGATCTGGCGCCGGAGGGTAAGCGCAACCTCCTCGCATGCCTGACCGCGAATGCGGTGCGGGGTCACATGGCCAAGGGTTTTTGCTACCACGTGGCGGTCGATGGCGAAAAGCTGCTCGGGGTCGTGGCCATCCGGGACGAGAGCCATGTCTATCTCCTGTTCGTCGCCGACCCCGTGCGCGGTCGGGGCATCGCACGCCGGCTCTGGCACGCCGCCCGGGCGGCCTGCACTCGCGCAAGTGGCCGCGGCGAGTTTACCGTCAACTCTTCGCGCCATGCCGTGGGGTTGTACCGGAAGCTCGGATTCGTGGAAACCGGCCGCGAGACCACGCGCGGCGGCGTGGTCTCGGTCCCTATGCGCTGGGGTCCGGCGGGCTGATCAGGCGCCGGCCGTCTTCGGGCGGTACTCGCACAGGTCCCGGATCAGGCACGCGGGGCAGTCGGGTTTCCTGGCCTTGCAGACATAGCGCCCGTGCAGGATCAGCCAGTG
>DKBC01000114.1 GCA_002451065.1 Betaproteobacteria bacterium UBA6910 | reverse complement strand
TGGGCGCTACGCCCAAGGTCTTCGCCGACCGCATCGAGTGGCTGGCGGACGATCACGAGATCGACATCCCCCTCGACAAGGACAAGGCCGACGTTCTCTGCGCCATGTCCTCCATCGAGATCATGAAGTATCCCGAGTCCATCGTCGCCACCGCCAAGATCATGAAGCATCTTGGGGTTGACTGGACCTTCCGTTCGGACGGCTACGAGGCCACCAACTTCGGCCTGCTGTCGGGCAATGCCGCCTGGCAGAAGGACATGAGCATGAAGATCATCAACGCCGCGGTCGCCTGCGGGGCAAAAACCGTGATCCTGCCGGAGTGCGGCCATGCCTATGGCGCGCTGCGCTGGATGGGCGCCAACATGTACGGCAAGCCCCTGCCCTTCAAGGTTCAGCACATCGCCGAGTTCATGGCGGAAAACATCCAGTCCGGGAAGCTCAAGGTCAAGAAGCTGGACAAGTCCGTCACCTTCCATGACCCCTGCCAGATCGTGCGCCGGGGCGGCGTGATCGAGGCACCGCGGGTGGTGCTCAACGCCCTCGGCATGGAACTGCGGGAGATGGAGCCCAGGGCGGGCACCAACTGGTGCTGCGGCGGAGGCGGCGGCGTGGTGACCATTCACCGGGCGGACGCCCTGCGCTACAAGGTGTTCCAGCTCAAGATGAAGCAGATCGAGGACACCGAGGCGGAAGTGCCCGTCACCACCTGCGCCAACTGCCGGCAGACCTTCGACGACGGCCAGGCTCACTTCAAGTGGGACAAGACCATGAACAGCCTGCTGGAGCTGGTTGCCGAGAACCTGGTTGAGGAAGACTGAAATGCCCGCACAAACCGTCGTCGTCGATCCCATCACCCGCATCGAGGGCCACCTCCGCATCGAGGCCGAGACCAACGAGGCCGGCGAGATCACCCGTGCCTCCAGCGCCGGGACCATGGTGCGCGGCATCGAGATCATCCTGCGCGGACGCGACCCCCGGGATGCCTGGGCTTTCGCCCANNGCGGCGTGTGCACCCTGGTGCACGGCATCGCGTCGGTGCGGGCGGTGGAGGACGCGCTCAAGTACCGGATACCCCAGAACGCGGAACTGATCCGGAATCTGATGATCGCCGCCCAGTACGTGCACGATCATGTCATGCACTTCTACCACCTCCACGCCCTGGATTGGGTGGACGTGGTCTCGGCGCTGAAAGCGGATCCCCGGGCCACCTCCGCCCTGGCCCAGAGCCTGTCCGGGTATGCCAAGTCTTCGCCCGGCTATTTCGCCGACACCCAGAAGCGGCTCAAGGACTTCGTCGAGCGGGGTCAGCTCGGCATCTTCAGGAACGGCTACTGGGGAAGCCCCCTGTACAAGCTGCCCGCCGAGGCCAACCTCATGGCTGTCGCCCATTACCTGGAGGCGCTCACCTGGCAGCGGGAAGTGGCCAAGCTCCACACTATTTTCGGCGGCAAGAATCCGCACCCCAACTTCATCGTCGGGGGCGTGCCCAGCGCGCTCTCCCTGGGGCCCAGCGCAACCGCCGGCGCGGCCCCCACCTTCCGCGGCGGGGATGCCGGCACCGCCGCCAATGTGATCGGTCTCGACAAGGTCCAGGAAATCATCGTCTCCATGCGCAATTTCGTGGACCAGGTCTATGTCCCGGACACCCTCGCCATCGCCAGTTTCTACAAGGACTGGACCACCCGCGGCGAAGGCCTCGGCAACTTCATGACCTACGGCGATTTCCCCGCCACCAGCATGTGGGAGCCGGAGAGCTTCCTCATTCCGCGGGGCGTGATCCTGGACCGGGACCTGTCCAAGATCCATCCCATGGACCTCCACGCCGACGACCAGATCCAGGAGTATGTCGCCCATTCCTGGTACGACTATTCGGTCGGAAAGGACCAAGGGCTGCACCCTTACAAGGGAGAGACCAGCCTCAATTACTCCGGGCCGAATCCTCCCTACAAGAACCTGGACACGGATGCCGCCTATTCCTGGCTCAAGTCGCCGCGCTGGAAGGGACACGCCATGGAGGTGGGTCCCCTCGCCCGGGTGTTGATGCTTTATGCCACCGGCAACCCACAAGCCAAGGAGCTGGTGGACATGACGCTCAAGACCCTGGACATTCCGGTGCAGGGACTGTTTTCGACCCTCGGCCGCACCGCGGCCCGCACTCTGGAAAGCAAGATCATCGCCGACGCCATGCAGGGCTGGTACGACAAGCTCATCGCCAACATTAAGGCGGGGGACGTTCGCACTTTCAACGAGGAACTGTGGGACCCCTCCACCTGGCCCCGGGAAGCCAGGGGCGCCGGTTTCATGGAAGCGCCGCGGGGCGCCCTCGGCCACTGGATCGTGATCAAGGACGGCAGGATCGACAACTACCAGGCGGTGGTGCCATCCACCTGGAATGCCGGACCCCGCGATACCCAAGGCCAGGATGGCGCCTACGAAGCCGCACTCAAGGGAACCACTCTGCTCAACCCGGAGCAGCCCCTGGAGATCCTGCGCACCATCCACAGCTTCGATCCCTGCATCGCCTGCGCTGTCCATGTCATGAGCCCGGACGGCGAGGAGACGGTTCAGGTTTCGGTAACTTGAAGTAATATTCCATAGGTTCTGGAAAGGGGAATCTATGGAGGACGTGCTCAAACGCCTGCTGGACGCCGAGGCCCGGGCGGAAGCCATTGTCGCGGATGCCAACGCCAAGCGTGAACAGATCATCCGCGAGGCCACCGATGAAGCGCGGGCTGCGGAGTCCCGCTTTGAAGAGCGCATTCCCGAAATCCAGGCTTCGTTCTCGGGCAAGGCGGAGGAGCGCGCCCAGCAGGGCATCGCCGAACTGAAGCGCCGATACGAGGAGCGCCAGAAGAACCTGCGCAGCCTCGCGGAAACCCAGACCCAGGCGGCGGTGGAAGCGGCCCTCGTTATCATCCTGGACGCCGGCAAGAGTCAATGACCGCTGTCACGCGCTACGCCTACCTGCGCACGCGCGTGTCGCTGATGGCGGCCCGCCTGCTGCATTCGGAACGCCTGGAGGCGTTGATCGAGCAGTCGGGCGAGGAAACCGACGAACTCACCGAAGTCGCCCGGGACCTCGGGCTGGACGCGACGGAAGCCGCCGCCGGCCTGACGCTGGAGCAACGGTTGGTGTCCGCCCTGCTGGACGATTACCTGATCCTGCTGCGCCCACTCACCGGCGCGGCCCGGGAACTGGTCTTGTATGCGACCCACCGGGTGGAACTGGCCAACCTCAAGACCATCATCAGCGGCAAGATGGCCGGCCAGAGCGCGGCCGTGATTCGCCGCGAACTCATGGATATGGGGCCGTTTTCGGCGCTTCCAGTGGAGCAACTGCTGCGCACCGAGGACATGGCCGAGATGCTGCGGCGGCTCGACAATACCCCCTATGCCGACATCGCCCGCCAGGCCCGGAGGGTATTCGAGGAGCAGCATGACTTGTTCGCTATCCATGCGGCCATCGACCGGCGCTATTTCGCCGGGCTCGCCAAGCGGGTGAAGGCCCTTAGGGAACCCGGGCACGAGGAGGTGCGCCATCTGGTGGGCACGTGGCTGGATCGCACCAACCTGTCGTGGCTGCTCCGGTTCCGCTTCGCTTACAACCTGGGCCCGGCCCAGTCCTATTATCTGCTCATCCCCGACACCTACCGCCTGGGTGGCGCGCAACTGATGGCGCTGGCGCAGCTGAACAGCTTCGACGAGGCGATCGCCCGCCTGCCTCCGCCCTATGGCCCGATGCTGCGCGGCGCGCCCACCAGCTATGACGTGGTGCGCATCCTCGACGCCGAAACCTGGCGCCAGGCGGAGGTCACGGTGCGGCGCAGTACTTCGGCTTTGGCCGCAACCATCGCCTACCTGCTGCTGCGGGAAAGGGAATTGCGGGCTTTACGGGCGCTGATCAAGGGACGGCGCCTGCGGCTCTCGCCCGACCTCATCCGTTCCGCCCTGGGTTTTGAGCCGGCCGTGCTCGGGCAGGGGCAGCCCGCCTAGGAAACTCCGTGTTCCGACCTTCCCCTATGCAGCATGTTACGGTGCATGTGGTGCGCGAGGACGCGCCCATGGCCGCCCTGGTGCTGGCCGACTGCGGGGTCTTCAATCCGGAGAGCGCCCATGCGTTGGGAAAGATCCTGCCGGAGCTTCCCGGATCCCAGTACCGTGAACTTTACGTCAGCGCCCGCGCTTACCTGGAAAAGCTGCTGGCCTGCGGCCCGGAGCCGGCCGAGATTCCGCCCCCGCCGGCCCGCCGCCAGGTGAGCCGTGAGGAGCTGGCCCAGCTCGAAGATTCCCTGAAGCATCTTTGGGTCGAATGCTCTCAGCGCCAGGAAGCCCAGCGCCGCATGGAAGAGGAGCGCGGCCGGGTGCGCCAGTTGCTTGACACCCTCGACCAGTTCGCCGAACTGGACATTGACCTGGCGATACTGCAGCAGACCGGCAAGCGATTCCTGGACATCCAGGTCGGCACGCTGCCCGCCACCAACCTGCCTCGGCTGCGGGAGGCGGCAAGCCTCGCGGGCTACATCATCAGCTCGTTTTCGGAGAGCCAGGGCATGGCGCACGCCATCGCGGCCGGCCCGATGGGGCGTGAAGGCGAAATCCGGGCGGTGCTGCAGGCGGCAGGATGGCAGGAAGTGAAGGTCCCGGAGGAGTTCCGAGACCGGCCCGAAATCGTCCGTGAGAAGCTGCTCGCGCGGCTCAGGCAAACCGAGGACGATGTCGCCTCCCATTGCGCCGCGTCGGAGCAGATGCTCACCGGTGCCAGGCCAAGCCTCCTCGCCGCGGCGCAGACCCTGGCCCTGGCGGAACCCTATGTCGAGCTGGTGGGAGAAGCGTTGCGGGGCCGCGGGGGACTTTCCCTGATCAGCGGCTGGGTGCCGCGGGACAAGGTCGCCAGCCTGGAGCAGGCGCTGAGGGAGCAGATCGGCGAGCGCTTTCATCTGACGCTGCGCGACCCCTCGTCGGCCGAGCGCTCAAGGGTTCCCTCCGTGGTGGAGTATTACAGCTGGCTGCGGCCTTTCGCCACCCTGGTGCGCAACTACGGGGTGCCGCGCTACGGCGAAATTGATCCCACCGTCCTGTTCGCGGGCTCCTTCGTCCTGATGTTTGGCATGATGTTCGGCGACATCGGTCAGGGCGCGGTCATCGCCCTCGCCGGCCTCGCCTTCTGGCGCAAGCTGCGCGGCTTCGGCCCGTTTGTGATGTCCATTGGCGTGTCATCCATGGTATTCGGCTGGCTCTACGGCAGCATCTTCGGCATCGAGCACCTCGTCCATCCGCTCTGGATGTCTCCCATGCACGACCCGGTGCGCATGCTGACCCTGGCCCTGTACTGGGGCATCGGCTTCATCCTGTTCGCCACCGCCCTCACCGTCATCAACCGGATCAACGAAGGAGATATCCTGGGCGCGCTTTTCGACGGCAAGGGCCTGGCGGGCCTGTTGTTTTATGCAGGCGCCATCTATTCGCTTTATCACTCGTTCCAGGGCCACTTCGGGGCACTGGAACTGGCCGCGCTGATCATCCCCATGGCCGCCATCCTCGCCTACAAGTGGCACGAGAACCGCGGCCCCTTCGGGGAGCGCGTCCTGGTGGTGCTGATCGAAGGTTTCGAGACCGTGATGGGTTACTTCGCCAACACCCTTTCGTTCCTGCGGGTGGCCGCCTTCAGCCTCAACCACGTCGCCCTGTTCCTGGCCGTGTTCACCATCGCCAACATGATGGGCACCGCAGGGCACTGGATCACTGTGACCATCGGCAACATCTTCGTGCTGGTTCTGGAGGGTGCCATCGTGGCGATTCAGGTCCTGCGTCTCGAGTACTACGAAGGTTTTTCCAGGTTCTTCAGCGGCGACGGCAGGGAATTCCGCCCCCTGAGACCCGTGTCAAGGACCAACAAATCGAAACCTGCCTGAAAGGAGCGCTTCATGTACTTCCTCGTTGCACTGATGACCGTGAGCCTGGTGGGCGTCATTGCCCTGGGGCTGTATCTCGAACTCAACCCTCTGAGGAAGGGCGTCAGTCCCCCGCGCTGGCTCAAGGGGACCATCGGCGTCAACCTCATCACTTTCGCGGCGGCGCAGGTCGGCCTGGTGGCATTCGGCGTGCAGGAGGTCATGGCCCAGGCACCCGCGGCGGAAGCCGCAAAGGAAGTGTCGGTGGGCCTCGGCCTCGCCCTCATCGGCATCGGCATCCCCACCGCCCTTTCCTCCATCGGGGCCGCCCTGGCGGTGGGACCGGTGGGTGCGGCGGCGCTGGCCGCGATCGCCGAGAAGCCTGAAACGTTCGGGCGCAGCCTGGTGTACCTGGGTCTTGCGGAAGGCATCGCGATCTACGGCCTGGTGCTCAGCATCCTGATGCTTGGCAAGGTCTGAGCCGGGGATCGGCAACCAGAGAAATAGCCATGGCCCAATCAGAGACGGCTTCTAAGGGAGGGGCTACGGCCCGGATCATCGTTGCCGGGAGCGCGGCCTTGACCGAGGGGTTTGCGGTGATCGGCGTCGAAACCCTCCCCGACGCCACGCCCGGCCAGTTGGATGAACTGCTGGCCGACCTGTGGAAGGGCGACCAGAAGGCGCTGGTGTTCATCGAGCACGGACTGGCCCGCAGCGCCGGCCCGTGGCTGCGGCGGGTGCGGGACGACAGCGGTCGCATCGTGGTGACCGAGGTTCCCCCGCTGCAGGCTCCCCGCGAATACCATCCTCTGGTGGAAGACGTGGTGAGGAGCGTGCTCGGGGCATCGGCATTGGAGGAATCGTGAATCAGCAGACGACACGCATCGAGGACCTGGAGGCGGCCCTCGTGTTCCGCGCCGAGGCCCTCGCCGACGAGTACCTCAATGGTGCCGAGCGCCTGCGGGGTCAGCTCCTCGAGGAAGCCAACAAGATGCTGCGGCTTCGCGAGGAGCGCGAAATTCTCGCCGCCAAGGCGGGCGCCGAGCGGCTATATCGCCAGCGGGTGCAGGCCGCAGAGATCAAGATGCAGGAAGAGCTGGACCACCTCCGTTGGACCCTGGTGCATTCAGTCCTGGAAGATGTGCACGGCCGGCTCGCCCAGCTGATCGAGGATGACGAGACCTACCTGCCCCTGCTCAAGCGCCTCCTGCATCAGGGGGCCAGCGCCATCGAGCGCGATGAACTGGTTGCGCGCGTGAGCCAGCGGGACCTGACCCGGATCGCGGCCCGTTGGGCGGAGATCGTGAAGGAAGCGGGGGGCGGCAAGCGCGTCACCCTGTCCCAGCACCCCGTCGAAACCGCGGGAGGAGTGCTGATCGAGAGCGCGGACGGGCGCATCAGGGTGGACAACACCTTCGAAGGCCGCATGGAGCGGCTGCAGACGGAGATGCATCGGGCCATCAACGAGCGGCTGTTCGCCTCGACCGAGCACATGGGGGCACTGTTCAATGGATAAGCTTCCCGCCGGCGAAATCGTCGATATCAACGGCCCGATCGTGACCGTCCGCCTTCCCGGCGTCCCCAACGGCGGCCAGGTACGCATCGGCGAACTCGGCCTGGTGGGCGAAGTCATCGGCCGCGACGGCGAGCGCGCGCTGGTCCAGGTCTACGAATCGACGGAATCGGTGCGGCCCGGCGAAATCGCCGAATCCCTGGGGCATCCGCTCTCGGTGGAACTCGGGCCGGGACTACTCGGGACCATATACGATGGCGTACAGCGCCCGCTCGCCGCCGTCTTCGCGTCGAGCGGGGATCACATCGCCCGCGGGCTCACCGTGGCTTCCCTGGACCGGGAGAGGAAGTGGCATTTCGTGCCCTCCCCAGGCCTCGGGCACGACGCCCATATCTCGGGTGGCCAGGTGCTGGGGACGGTCCAGGAGACCCCGAGCATCGTCCATCGGGTGATCGCCCCTCCCGATGCCCGAGGACAACTGGTGGACCTGGTGCCTGAGGGCGACTATGGGGTGGAGCACGTGATTGCGCGCCTGCGTGACCGGGGCGGCCATATCCGCAAGCTGGCCATGTATCACCGCTGGCCGGTGCGCAACCCGCGCCCCTACGCCCGGCGCGACCATGCCATCGCGCCCCTGGTGACGGGGCAGCGCATCCTGGACACCTTCTTCCCCCTTCTGAAGGGCGGCAAGGCCGCGATTCCGGGGCCCTTCGGCGCCGGCAAGACCGTGGCCCAACAGCAGATCGCGCGCTGGTCCAACGCCGAGATCGTGATTTACGTGGGTTGCGGCGAACGGGGCAACGAGCTGGTGGAAATCCTGGAGACCTTCCCCGAACTGGTGGATCCAAACACCGGCCGCCTGCTCATGGAGCGCACCATCCTGGTGGCCAATACTTCCAACATGCCGGTGGTCGCGCGGGAGGCGTCCATTTACGTGGGCGTGACCCTCGCCGAATACTACCGGGACCAGGGCTACGACGTCGTGATGGTGGCAGACTCCACCAGCCGCTGGGCGGAAGCCTTGCGGGAAGTGGCGGGGCGCCTGGGACAGATGCCCGTGGAGGAAGGGCATCCCGCGTATCTCGCGTCGCGCCTGGCTGCCTTCTACGAGCGTGCGGGCCGGGTGGTGGCCCTCGCCCAGGGGCTGCGGGGATCGGTGACGCTGATCGGCGCGGTATCGCCTCCCGGAGGCGATTTCTCGGAGCCTGTCACCAGCCATACCAAGGAAATGGTCCAGACGTTCTGGGCCCTGTCCAAGGAGTTGGCGGACGCGCGCCATTACCCGGCGGTAGACTGGAACGAAAGCTTCTCGGGCTATGTCTCCACCGCCGCCCGCTGGTGGAGCGACAACGTGGATCCCCGCTGGGCGGACTTTCGCGGCGTGGCTTTGGGGCTGCTGGCCCAGGCGGACCAGCTGGCCCGCATCGTGAACCTGGTTGGGCCGGAGGCGCTGTCTCCGGCCCAGCGCTGGGCCCTGGAGGGCGCGGGGCTGATCAAGGAGGCGGTGCTGCAGCAGAGCGCCCTCGATCCCAAGGACAGCTTCTGCTCGCCCCAGAAGCAGTTTGCATTGCTGTCCCTGGTGCTGGACGCGTATCACCAGGGCGTCGAACTGCTGGGCCTTGGGGTTCCTGTCACCCAGTTGCTGCGCGTCTCCATCCTGGGCCGCTTGCGGAGGATCAAGTCCGCCTTCGGCAGCGATGAACTCGAGGGACTCGAAAGATTCCGCGAAGAGGTGCTGATCGCCTTCGATACGTTGCGCGTTGAGTACGCGGAAAGCAGGGAGAAAGCGTCGTGAAGGAAAAGGAATACCGGATGGCCGCCGCGGCCCGCGGGGGGCTCCTGTTCATGGAGGGCGTGCCAGGGGTGGCATTGGGGGACCGGGTGGTGGTGCGGGACCATCGTGGGCGCAAACGCAACGGCGTGGTGATCCGCGCCTCCAACGAAGTGTCCCTGATCCAAGTCTTCGAGGGGACCGATGACCTGGACCTGGAGCGAACCTGGGTCCGCTTCCTGGACGAGCCTTTCGAGATCGCCCTCTCCCCGGACCTGCTGGGGCGCATATTCAACGGCGTGGGAGCCCCGCGGGACGACCGGCCGGCGATCATCTCGGCCCTCAAGCGCAACGTCAACGGCGCACCGGTGAATCCGGCCGCCCGGGCCTACCCGCGGGAGTTCATCCAGACCGGCATCTCCACCATCGACGGCCTAAATTCCCTGGTACGGGGCCAGAAGCTCCCCATCTTCTCAGGCTCCGGGCTTCCCCATAACCGGCTGGCGGCGCAGATCGTGCGCCAGGCCAAGCTCATCGGCGAGGAGTCTCGCTTCGCCGTGGTGTTCGCGGCCATGGGCGTGTCGTACTCGGATGCCCGGTTCTTCCAGGAAGATTTCGAGGGCAGCGGCGTGCTGGGCAACGTGGTCATGTTCATCAACCTGGCCGACGACCCACCCATCGAGCGCCTGATCCTGCCCCGCACGGCGCTCACCGTGGCGGAGTACCTTGCCTTCGACCTGGATCTCCACGTGCTCGTGGTAATGACCGACATGACCAACTACGCGGAGGCACTGCGGGAGGTGGCTACCGCTAAGGGCGATGTGCCGGCGCGAAAGGGTTACCCGGGCTACCTCTACTCGGACCTCGCCGAGATCTACGAGCGCGCGGGCCGCATCAAGGACCGCCATGGCTCCATTACCATGGTCCCGGTGGTGTCCATGCCGTCGGATGACATCACCCATCCGATCCCCGACCTCACCGGC
>DKBC01000319.1 GCA_002451065.1 Betaproteobacteria bacterium UBA6910 | reverse complement strand
CCTTACAAGGCGAATGTCGGCGGTTCGAGCCCGTCAGCACCCACCACATTTGATTTTTGGAGTGGTAGTTCAGTTGGTTAGCATACCGGCCTGTCACGCCGGGGGTCGCGGGTTCGAGTCCCGTCCACTCCGCCAATTGACGCGAAAAAAAGGCGAACACGAGTTCGCCTTTTTTTATTGTGGGCGCTTAATGCCGGATTCTTGGGAAGACACTAAATGTTCGAGTTGATTAGGGAAAAACGGGTCGGCAAGCTTGCCGCCAAGATCATCCTGGCCATTCTTATCATTCCGTTTGCGCTGTTTGGCGTCGATTACTACCAGCGGGGCGGGGGCGGCGAGTTTGTCGCCGAAGTGGGTAGCTATCGGATTACGCGCCAGGAATACGAGCAGGCGGTTCGTGACCGGCAGGAGCAAATGCGCTCGGTGCTCGGCCGCAACTTTGATCCGGCGATTCTGGAGAATCCCGAGGTTCGCCGCGCAATCCTCGAGGATGTCATCAACCAGCGGGCCCTGGCGCAGCGGGCGGCGGATTTTCGGCTGGTGGTAACCGACGCCGAGCTGGTGTCGCTGATCCAGGGAATCGAGGCTTTTCAGAAGGACGGAAAGTTTTCCAAGGAGCGCTACGAGTACGTCCTGCGCAACCAGGGTATGACGCCTTTGGGGTTCGAACAGCGGGTTAGGCAGCAGGTGATGGTGCAGAAACTCCAGGATCCGCTGAATGCCGCGGTGTTCGTCCCTCAGGCCGTGGTGGACCGGATGATTGCGCTGGGAGAGCAGCAAAGGGAGGTCGGCATCGCGCGGCTGACACCCGAGCAGTTTTTGGACCAGGCAAAGGTCGACCCGGAATCGGTCAAGGCGTATTACGAGAGCAATCGGAAGGAATTTGAAACTCCGGAGCAGGTCCGGCTGGAGTACCTGACGCTCTCCCCGGACGTGTTGTCCAGGGACATCAAGGTGAGTCCCGAGGAGATCAAAAAGTACTACGACGAGCACCAGAGCGAATTCGGTCAACCGGAAGAGCGCAAGGCAAGCCACATACTCGTTACTGTCTCCGCCACGGCCACCGATGGCGAGCGCAAGGCCGCACGGGAGAAGGCTGAGGACCTGACCAAGCAGGCCATCAAGTCTCCCGCGACGTTCGGCGAACTGGCCAAGCAGCATTCCCAGGATCCGGGGTCGGCTTCCGGGGGTGGCGACCTGGGATTCTTCCAGCGGGGCGCAATGGTGGAGCCGTTCGAGAACGCGGTGTTCTCCATGAAGAAGGACGAGATCCAGGGGCCCGTGGAATCAGAGTTCGGCTTCCATGTCATCAAGCTGACCGACATTCGGCCGGCCAAGACCCGGTCTCTTCAGGAGGCGACTCCCCAGATTGAGCAGAACCTGAAGCGGCAGAGGGCGGGGACGAAATTCGCGGAGGTGGCCGACCAATTCAGCAACCTTGTGTACGAGCAGTCAGACAGCCTCAAGCCCGCCGCGGATGCTCTCAAGCTCTCGCTGGATAAGTCCGATTGGATCGGTCGCGACGGAGCCAATGCCGTATTCCCGGCCACTGACAAGATGCTGGCGGCCGTGTTTTCCGACGAGGTGCTGAAGAACAAGCGCAACACCGAGGCCATCGAGGTTGCTCCCAATACTCTGGTGTCCGCGCGGGTGCTGGAGTACAAGCCCGCGTCGATGCGCGCCTTTGACGAAGTCAAGGACGATATCACCAAGAAACTCCAGCGCAAGCAGGCGGAAGAGATGGCGGCGGCCCAGGGCAGGGAAGCGCTGGCCAAGCTGCAGCAGGGAGAGGAAGCGGGATTGAAGTGGGGCGACACCCAAATGATCTCCCGCCAGCGCCCTGCAGTTCTCGCAGACCCGGCGATCCGGCTGGTTTTCCGCGCCAGCGCAACAAAGCTCCCGGCATACGTGGGATTGGATGTGCCCGGGGGGGGCTATCAGGTGGTGCGGATCAGCAAGGTGCAGGAAGCGCCACCGCCGACCGATGCCCAGCGCAGGACTTACGGAGAGCAGCTTCGCCAATTGGTGGCGCAGCAGCAGGTGGCGGCTTACGTGAAAAGCGCTCGGGAACAGGAGGGGGTGAAGACCCGCCTGGAACAGATCCAGAAGAAGTAGGCGCCCGGGGGCGGGACACCCGGGGAGATCAGTCGGCGCTTCCCAACGCGGTGATGTTGAAACCGCCGTCCACGTAAAGGATGTGCCCGGTGATGCCGCTCGCGAGGTCACTGGCGAGAAACGCGGCGGCGTTTCCCACTTCCTCGATAGTGACATTGCGACGAAGCGGCGCATGGCGCTCGTTGTACCCCAGCAGCTTGGAGAAGTTCGATACGCCCGCCGCGGCCAGGGTCTTGATCGGGCCGGCGGAAATGGCATTGACGCGGATGCCCCTGGGGCCAAGGCTCGCCGCCGAAAATCGGACGTTGGCCTCCAGGCTGGCTTTGGCGAGCCCCATGACGTTGTAGTGGGGCATGGTGCGCACCGCACCCAGGTAACTCAGCGTGAGCAGGGATCCCTGGCGGCCTTCCATCATGGGTAAAGCGGCTTTGGCGAGGGCCGCAAAGCTGTAGGAGCTGATGTCGTGGGCGACACGAAAGGCTTCGCGGCTGATGTTTTCCAGGAAGTCGCCCGCCAGCGCCTCCCGCGGCGCGTAGGCGATGGAATGCACCACGCAGTCCAGGCCGTCCCAGACTGCGCCGAGATCTTGGAGCAGACGTTCGATCTCCTCGTCGCTGGCAACGTCGCAGGAGAAGATCGGTGGAGCGCCAAATTCCTCGGTCAGCTTGAGAATGCGATCCTTGACGCCCTCGCCCTGATAGGTGAAGGCAAGACGCGCTCCCTCGCGCTGCATCGCCTTGGCAATGCCGTAGGCGATGGAACGGTGGCTCAGGAGCCCCGCGATCAGCACGTTCTTGTTGGCCAGGAATCCCATGGTGATTGTCGTTCGGGTGGCTAAAGCAGAGCGGATTATAGCGGATTTTGCCGCGCCTCCCTCCCACGGGTGACTGCTTCGGGAGCTTTGGCTACACTGACCGGCCATGACGGAAACTCTACGATTCGCGACGCGCTTTGGCGTCGGTGCCGCCATCGCGGTGCTGGTAGGCTGCGGCGGCCAATCCTGGAACAATCCCTATCCGGCGCGGGATGCCTTGGCCAACATCCTCTACACTTCCTTCTCCGAGCGGCCAAAGCACCTGGACCCGGTGCAGGCCTACAGCGAGAACGAGTACGTCTTCATCAACCAGATCTATCAGCCACCGCTCCAGTACCACTATCTCAAGCGGCCCTTCACCCTGATCCCGTTTGGAGCGGAGGAGGTGCCGCAGCCGCGGCTTTACGATGCCGGGGGGAAGGAGCTGGGCGCCGGGGCCGACCCGCGCAGCGTGGATTACAGCGTTTACGAAATCAGGATCAAGCCCGGCATTCTTTACCAGCCGCACCCGGCCTTTGCCAAGGATGGGGCGGGGAAGCCGCTGTATTTCAACCTCGCAAAGCGGGATTTGGAGAACATCCACACCCTCGCGGATTTCCGGACCACCGGCACGCGGGAGTTGGTGGCCGCGGACTATGCCTACCAGATCCGGCGGCTGGCACATCCACGGCTGCACTCGCCGATTCTGGGCCTCATGAGCCAGCACGTGGTCGGCCTCAAGGAATATGCCGAAAACCTGCGGCAAGCGGCGAGTTCCATCCCGAAGGACGGTTACCTCGACCTCAAACAATTTCCGTTGAAGGGTGTGGAAGTCGTGGACAAGTACACCTACCGCATCCGCATCCGGGGCGTGTATTCCCAATTCATCTTCTGGCTTGCGATGCCTTTTTTCTCTCCGATTCCCTGGGAAGCCGATCGCTTCTATTCGCAGCCGGGTCTGGCCGAGAAGAACATCACCTTCGATTGGTACCCGGTGGGCACGGGACCTTACATGCTGACGGAGAACAATCCCAATCAGGTCATGCAGCTTGAGCGCAATCCGAACTTCGGGGGCGAGACCTACCCCGCGGAGGGCGCGCCCGGAGACGCGGAAAAAGGATTGCTGGCTGATGCCGGCAAGCCCCTGCCGTTCATCGAGAAGGTTGTCTTCACCCTGGAAAAGGAAGGGATCCCCTACTGGAACAAGTTCCTGCAGGGTTATTACGATGCTTCGGGCATCAGCAACGACAACTTCGACCAAACGGTGCAGATGACCAGTACCGGCGATGTCGCTCTCACCGATGCCATGCGCGACCAGGGGATCCGGCTCGAGACCTCGGTGGCGACCTCCATCTTCTACATGGGCTTCAACATGCTGGATCCGGTGGTCGGCGCTCCAGGGGGAGAGCGGGCGCGCAAGCTCAGGCTGGCCATTTCTGTCGCCATCGACCAGGAGGAATTCATCAGCATCTTTGCCAATGGCCGCGGGCTGCCCGGCATGGGACCGATTCCGCCGGGCATTTTCGGTTATCAAGCCGGTGAGGCCGGCATCAATCCCCATGTATATGATTGGGTGGACGGGAGTGCGAGGCGCAAATCCGCTGAAATTGCGCGCCGGCTCCTGGCCGAGGCGGGCTATCCCAACGGCCGCGACGAAAAGACCGGGCAGCCGCTGCTCATCAATCTCGACACCACGGCGGGCGGCGTCGGGTCCAAGTCGCGGCTCGACTGGCTGCAGAAGCAGTTCGCCAAGATTGACGTCCAGCTGGTGGTGCGCTCCACCGACTACAACCGGTTCCAGGACAAGATCCGCAAAGGCAACGCGCAGGTGTTCTATCTCGGCTGGAATGCCGACTATCCGGATCCCGAGAACTTGCTGTTCCTGCTGTACGGACCCCAAGGCAAGGTGCAGTTCGGCGGCGAGAACGCGGCCAATTACAGCAATGAGGAATACGATCGCTTGTTCGACCGCATGAAGGACATGCCTGACGGCCCCCTGCGACAGTCGATCATCGACCGCATGGTGCAGATCCTGCAGCGCGACGCGCCCTGGGTGTGGGGCTTCAATCCGAAGGACTTCTCGCTCCATCATGCGTGGGTATTCAACCGCAAGCCGAATCAGGTCGCCAACAACACGCTGAAGTACCAGCGCGTCGATCCCGTGCTGCGGGAGCGCAAGCGGATCGAGTGGAACCGGCCGGTGGTTTGGCCGATTGCCGCCCTGGCGACCGGACTGGGCGTACTGCTGGTCCCGGGGATCATCGCCTATCGCCGGCGGGAACGGATGGCGGCGAAATGATCGCCTACATCATCCGCCGCCTGCTCTATGCGCTGCCGATCCTGATCGGGGTGAACGTCATCACCTTTGCGCTGTTCTTCGTGGTGAATTCGCCCGACGACATGGCGCGCATGCACCTGGGTGTCAAGCGGGTGACGCCGGAAGCCATCCAGGGTTGGAAGGCGGAGCGCGGCTACGATCAGCCCCTGCTGTGGAATTCCGGGGCGGCGGGCGCCGACAAGGTGCGCAAGACCATCTTTTTCGAGAAGTCGGTGAAGCTCTTTGCCTTCGATTTCGGGCGTGCCGACGATGGAAGGGATATCGCCTACGAGATCATAAACCGCATGGGGCCGAGCCTGGCCATCGCTCTGCCGGTTTTCCTGGTAGGGCTGGCTGCGTACGTTACCTTTGCCCTGCTGATGGCGTTTTTCCGGGCCACCTACATCGATTTCACGGGAGTGATCCTGTGCGTCGCCATGATGTCCATCTCGGGCCTTTTTTACATCATCGGCGGGCAGTACCTCGTGTCCAAGCTCTGGAACCTGGTGCCCATATCGGGCTACGCCCAGGGCGCGACCGGCGTCAAGTTCCTGGTGCTGCCGGTCCTGGTCGGCGTGGTCGCCGGGGTGGGCGCCAGCACCCGCTGGTACCGCACCATTTTCCTGGAGGAAATGGGCAAGGACTACGTGCGCACTGCCCGCGCCAAGGGCATGTCGGAAATCCGGGTGCTGTTCCGCCACGTGCTGCAGAACGCCATGATCCCGATCCTGACCGGTGCGGTGGTGGTGATTCCGCTGCTCTTCATGGGCAGCCTCATCACCGAATCCTTCTTCGGGATCCCGGGGCTGGGCAGCTATACCATCGACGCCATCAACGCCCAGGATTTCGCGGTGGTGCGCTCCATGGTGTTCCTGGGCTCGGTGCTCTATATCCTGGGTCTCATTCTCACCGACATCTCCTACACCCTGGTGGATCCCCGGATCCGACTGGAGTGAACTGAAACAAGTGCCATTCAAACCATTCCTCCTCGCCACCGACGCCCTGGTTTTCCTGCTGATCGGTACGGGCATCGCTTTCGCCCTCTATGTGCGGCGCCGGGAACATTTGCTGGCGCCGTGGCGCCGGGTCGGGCATAGCGGCGTCGGCATGGGGGCTCTGACGGTGCTGGTGTTTTTCGTCGTGGTCGGCGTGCTCGATTCTTTCCACTACCGGCCGGCCCTGCCCGACGAGCCGGGGAAGCCCCGGGCCTACGCGGTGGAGGTGCTGAGCCTGTTCGACAAGCTGGCCGAGCCGTTGCGCACGCGCAGCGAGCGGACCTACTCCGCGCCGCTGGCAACCCACCTGTTCTCCAAGGAGACCGTGGAGCTTCCCGACGGGACGACCGTGCGGGAGTATCCCCGGCTGAAATACGGCGGAGCAAACCTGGAGAACCCGGGCGAGGACCGCGGACCCGACATCGTCCGCCGGACTCTGGTGGGCGTTGCGGTCGGCGCCCTGGCCTGGCTCGCGGTTGCTGTCGCGTTTTGCCGGGGGCTGAGCCGCCGCTGGGGGGTGGCGCTGCCGGAAGCCTGGCGCAAAATACGGCGCGGGGAGACCGAGTTGGCGTGGCGCGCGGTCCTCCTGACCCTGGGGGTGGCATTCCTGGCCACCGGCCCACTGCTGGCGCTGGCGGCGGAGTACCACGTTCTGGGGACCGACAAGGTGGGGCAGGATGTGCTCTACCTTTCCCTGAAAAGCATTCGCACCGGCCTGGTGATCGGCACCCTGACCACGCTGGTGATGCTGCCTTTTGCCTTGCTCCTGGGCATCATGGCCGGCTACTTCAAGGGCCGGGTGGACGACTTGATACAGTACTTGTACACCACCCTTTCCTCGATTCCGGGCGTGCTCCTGATTGCCGCCTCGGTGCTGATGATGCAGGTCTACATCGAAAACCGTCCCGAGCTGTTCGACACCGTCACCGTGCGCGCGGACATGCGGCTGCTGTTCCTATGCATCATCCTCGGCATCACCAGCTGGACCNNGACCGGCCTGTGCCGGCTGCTGCGGGGCGAGGCGCTGAAGCTGCGGGAAATGGATTACATCCAGGCCGCCCACGCTTTCGGCGTGTCCCACTGGCGGGTCATCACCCGTCACATCCTGCCCAACGTCATGCATATCGTGCTGATCGCGGTGGTGATGGATTTCTCGGGCCTGGTGCTGGCGGAGGCGGTGCTGTCATACGTGGGCGTCGGCGTGGACCCCACCATGATCAGCTTCGGCACCATGATCAACGCCGCGCGTCTGGAAATGGCGCGGGATCCCATGGTGTGGTGGTCCCTGGCCGCCGCCTTCCTGTTCATGTTTCTCATGGTGCTGTCGGCGAACCTGTTTGCCGACGCGGTGCGGGATGCCTTCGACCCCCGCGTGCGCACGCGGCCGGTGACCGGTTGGCTGAAGGCAACGCGCGCGCGGGGCGCCGGGGGAGCGAAATGAGCTCCGGCGAACTGCTGCGGGTCGAGAGTCTCACGACCTGGCTCGACAGCGGCGGCGAAATCGTGCGCGCCGTGGACCGGGTTTCCTTTTCGATCCAGCCCGGAGAGACCTTTGCCCTGCTGGGAGAGTCGGGTTGCGGCAAGTCCATGACTGCGCTTTCGTTGATGCGCCTGCTTCCCGAGAGCGGAAAGATCGTGGATGGGGAAGTCCGGCTCGGCGACACCGATCTGCTGGGCCTCCCGGAGGTCGCCATGCGTGGAGTGCGCGGGGGGCGCATCGGCATGATCTTCCAGGAGCCCGGCCTTTCCCTCAATCCGGTGATGACCGTCGGAGAGCAGATTTCCGAGGTGCTGCGGTCCCACACCCGGCACCAGGGTCCGGCGGTGGGGCGGCGCGCAACCGAGCTGCTCGATCGTGTCGGGATTCCGGATCCCGCGCGCCGGCTGGAGGAGTATCCATTTCAGCTTTCCGGCGGCATGAAGCAGCGGGTAATGATCGCCATGGCTCTGGCCGGCGACCCGGAATTGCTGATCGCCGACGAGCCNNGCCCTGGACGTGACGATCCAGGCCCAGGTGCTGGCGCTTCTCCGGGAGCTTCAGCGGGACACAGGGATGGCGATACTGCTCATCACCCACGACCTGGGGGTGGTGGCGGAGACCGCGCATCGGGTGGCGGTCATGTACGCGGGGGAAATCGTGGAGAGCGCATCCCGCGACGAATTTTTTGCACGGCCCGGGCATCCGTATTCTCGCAAGCTGTTTGCTTCGGTTCCCACGCGGAGAAAGCGCGGGGAACGCCTGCAGGTGATCCAGGGTACGGTGCCGGCGCTGACGGGGGAATTTTCGGGCTGCCGCTTCGCGGACCGCTGCGATTTCGCCTGGGAGCGATGCCACCGTGAAGTCCCGGTGTGGAGCGGAGGCCGGGCCGGCCAGGGGGTGCGCTGCCACCTGTTCGATGGGCCGGAACATCGTGGCGGGGATTCGCGCAGCGCGGGGTCAGTGACCGCCGGGAACGGGGAACCGCGTCCGCAGTCCCCCGGCGCAGGGCCTCTGCTCGAGGTTCGCGATCTTAAGGTCCACTTTCCCATCCGGAAAGGCATCTTCAAGAGAGCGGTGGGCAACGTCCGGGCGGTGGACGGCGTGGACCTGGAGATCGCAACGGGTCAGACCTTGGCCCTGGTGGGGGAGTCCGGGTGCGGCAAGACCACCGCGGGCAAGGGCATCCTGCGCCTGATCGAGCCGACGGCGGGCAGCGTACGGTTTGCCGGCGAGGACATCACCAGCCTGTCGCCGGCCGCCCTGCGTGCCCGGCGAAAGGAATTTCAGATCGTGTTCCAGGATCCCTATTCCTCCCTCAATCCCCGCATGCGTATCGCCGAGATCATCGAGGAGGGAATGAGCGCTCTGGGCGTGCCGCGCAATGGCGCGTCCCAGGGTCAGACCGTGGATTCGCTGCTCGGGCAAGTGGGACTGCGCCCGGA
>DKBC01000227.1 GCA_002451065.1 Betaproteobacteria bacterium UBA6910 | reverse complement strand
CCCTTGCGTCTACCAATTCCGCCATCCGGGCAGGGATGGGGGTTAGAGCGAAAAGGCCGACAACACAACCGCGACCCGGATTTTAGCAGGTCGTGCTCCCCATCTCGCGGTGCCAAGTGCAGCGGCTGAGGTTGCCGCGTCCTGGAGCAGGACCATTCAGGCGCTGCTGGAATTGGCCCTTCGCTGCGCGCCGAATCGACCCAGTGCTGGTCGCTGCACTTGCCGAAAGGCGGGGGGCGGTCTGGGGCAACAGCATGCCAGCGGCAATTCCCGGTTAGATGCGCTGAACTTTTCCTGCATGGTGTGAGGTCTGAACGAAGGCACGCGACGAGCTGGTGCACGGCGGCGAGCGGGTCGGCCGGCAACGCGTGGCTCGGCTGATGCGGGAGCTGGGTCTTAGGGACTGTCCGAAGAAGCGCTGCCCGGTGACGACCGACAGTGACCATGGCTTCGAGATGGTCCCGAATCGCCTGGAACGGAACTTCACGGCGACGGCCCCGAAACGGTGCCGACACCGGCACAGCTTGTGCAGCGCATGTTCAAAGTACCCCGGTTGGGGCTAAGATACGGTTGCTGGGGCCCTGTCGAACTCGGGCGCGAATTCCGGGACCGGGAGGCGGAAGCGATTTTGTCCGCCGCTCGCCGGACTGCGATGTTCCCGCGGTTGCCGCGGCCGGTTTTGGCGCAGCGACCTTTGGGCCCGGAGCGAAACGCGGGATCAAGCCCGGTCTTGAACAAGACCCAAATGGTCCTGGATGCGCCCCCGCGAAAGTGTCTGCCGAACATCTGGAGTGCGGTCCGCGATGGCCTGCTCTGGAATTGCCAGGAAGGAACTGAACTATGCCTAAGATGACGGCCGCCGAAGCTGCAGTCCGGGTCATGGAACGCGAAGGGATCGAGATGGCGTTCGGCGTTCCGGGCGCTGCCATCAATCCCTTGTATGCCGCGTTGAGACGCCGCGGCAGCATCTCCCATGTTCTGGCCCGCCACGTCGAGGGCGCTTCCCACATGGCCGAGGGCTATACCCGAGCGGTCGCCGGCAACATCGGAGTTTGCATCGGGACTTCGGGACCCGCCGGAACTGACATGATAACCGGCCTTTATTCGGCCCAGGCCGACTCCATTCCGATTCTTTGCGTCACCGGCCAGGCGCCGCGCGCCCGGCTGCACAAGGAAGACTTTCAGGCAGTCGACATCGCGTCCATCGCCAAGCCGCTGACAAAAATGGCGGTCACCGTCATGGAGCCGGCCCTGGTGCCGCGCACCTTCCAGCAGGCATTCCATCTGATGCGATCGGGGCGGCCCGGGCCGGTGCTGATCGACCTGCCGTTCGACGTACAAATCGCGGAGATCGAATTCGACGACGAGACCTATGCACCGCTGCCGGTCTACAAGCCCAAGGCCACCCGGGCCCAGATCGAAAAAGCGCTGACCATGCTGAACGCCGCCGAGCGTCCGCTGATCGTCGCCGGCGGCGGCATCATCAACGCGGACGCCTGCGACCTGCTGGTCCAGTTCGCCGAGACCACCGGCGTGCCGGTCATTCCGACCCTGATGGGCTGGGGCACGATTCCCGATGATCACCCCCTCATGGCCGGCATGGTGGGGCTCCAGACCAGCCATCGCTACGGCAATGCCACCATGCTTGCCGCCGATTTCGTCCTCGGCATCGGCAACCGCTGGGCCAACCGCCATACCGGCTCGGTCGAGGTCTACACCAAGGGCAGAAAGTTCGTGCACGTGGACATCGAGCCCACCCAGATCGGGCGCGTGTTCGCGCCGGACTACGGCATCGTGTCGGACGCGAAGGCGGCGCTGGAACTGTTCGTGGAAGTCGCCAAGGAGTGGAAGGCTGCGGGCCGGCTTGCCAGCCACGAGGGCTGGGCGAAGGAATGCAGCGCGCGCAAATCCTCCGTCGATTACCTGCGCAAGACCAACTACGAAAACGTGCCGATGAAGCCCCAGCGGGTGTACCAGTGCATGAACCGGGCCTTTGCCAGGGATGTCTGCTATGTGAGTACCATCGGGCTGTCACAGATCGCGGCGGCGCAGTTCCTGCATGTCTACAAGCCGCGCCACTGGATCAACTGCGGCCAGGCGGGCCCGCTCGGCTGGACGATACCCGCTGCGCTGGGTGTGCGTGCCGCCGATCCCGGGCGAAAGATCGTCGCCCTTTCGGGGGACTATGACTTCCAGTTCATGATCGAGGAACTGGCCGTTGGCGCCCAGTTCAAGCTGCCGTACATCCACATCGTGGTGAATAACTCGTACCTCGGCCTCATCCGCCAGGCGCAGCGCGCATTCGAGATGGACTACTGCGTGCAGCTGTCGTTCGAGAACATCAACGCGCCCGAAGTGGAAGGATACGGCGTCGATCATCTCAGGGTGGCCGAAGGCCTGGGTTGCAAGGCGATCCGGGTGCACAAGCAGGAAGAGATAGACCCGGCGATCCAGCAGGCCGAGAAGTGGATGGCGGAATACAAGGTGCCGGTGGTCATCGAGATCATATTGGAGCGCGTGACCAACATATCCATGGGCACCGAGATCGACAAGGTCATCGAATTCGAGGAGCTGGCGCAACTCCCGGCCGATGCGCCCAATGCATTCGGGATCCTGGACTGACGGGCGCTGATCGCTGCTGGCCGACCGGGGCGGCGCGACCAGGAAGCCGGGATCCAGGAACCAGCTCGGCACTCGGCTCGCAGCGCCCGTCCGCTCTTTGCGCTGCGGACTGCATTACCGGCACCTCGTGGAGGCACGCGATTGATCGGATGTGCGCGCCACCAATGCTGTAGAAAGCGCACCCGTGGAAGCCGCCACCCGCTCGAATGCGGCGTTCGGCCAGAACTGACTACCGGGAGAATTGTGCCTGGAGTCTGGTGTTCGCCCGAACGGTCGTTCGGTCTCTCCTCGGCGTACGGTCCGCGGGACGCTGATACCGGCCGGGGGCTGCCCAATTGTGTCCGTCCTCCAGTTCGGCCCTGTCTGCGGCGACGTCAGCGACCATCCGCGCAGTTGGGGGGCAGCTTCCGGATTGCCACACCGGCTGCTCTATGCCCTGTACTGATAGGGGGAGTAAATCAGCGCCATCGGTTTAATTCATGGGATTTTGGAATGTGTTGTCGCTAGGCTTGAAAAGATTGGAGGCGGGGGTCGGAATCGAACCGGCGTACACGGCTTTGCAGGCCGCTGCATAACCACTCTGCCACCCCGCCTTGGGGTGCGCCCGACGTCGCTGGGCGTGGGCATCAAAAAAGGGAAAACGGAGCCCCGATCCCGGGCGCGAGGCCTCAAAAAAGGCTTCCGCCGCGGACCGCGCCTCATGGCGCGGCACCGGAACCAGGACACTCAGTTTTCCCTTCGGAATCTGGAGCGGGAAACGAGTCTCGAACTCGCGACCTCAACCTTGGCAAGGTTGCGCTCTACCAACTGAGCTATTCCCGCGGGAAAAAAGCGAAGCAAAATTATAAAGTTCCTCATGGGGATGTCAAGGAAACCGCCCCTAGGATCGCTCCAGCGCCCGGGGCAGCGCCATCCTGAGGTAGTAAGCCATGGACCAGAGGGTGAGCACGGCGGCGAGATAAATCAGCCAGGTGCCGACCACTTGGGCGTCGATTCCCGGCGGAATCGGGTCGTGATAGAGCAACAGCACGAGGGCCACCATCTGGGAAATGGTCTTGAGCTTGCCCAGCACCGAGACCGCGACGCTGCGGCTCTCGCCGATCTTGGCCATCCACTCGCGCAAGGCAGAGATGGTGATCTCCCGGCCGATGATGATGACCGCGATGAGGGCATCCACCCGGTCGATCTCGACCAGCAGCACCAGGGCGGCCGCCACCATGAGCTTGTCGGCGACTGGATCCAGGAAAGCGCCAAAGGCCGACATCTGGTTGAGGCTGCGCGCGAGCCAGCCGTCGAGCCAGTCGGTGAGCGCGGCCAGGCCGAATACGGCGGTGGCCACCACGTTCTTGTGGTGGGGGCTTAGCCAGGCCTCGGGCAGGTAAAAGATCCCGATGAAAAGCGGGATCAGCACGATGCGCAGCAGAGTGAGCAGATTGGGGATGTTGATTAGCATTTATTCGAGGATTGGCTCGGCGTTCAATGTAATTGGCGGTGGATTTCTTGTGCCAGCGCCCGGCTGATTCCCTCCACCTTTTCCAGTTCCTCCACGCTCGCCGCCATGACGCCGCGCAGCCCCCCGAAGCGCGCCAGCAGTTTCTGCCGGCGCTTGGCGCCGATTCCCGGAATATCTTCCAACCGTGAGTGGGTGCGCGCCTTGCCGCGTTTCGCCCGGTGGCCCGAGATGGCAAAACGGTGGGCCTCGTCGCGAATTTGCTGGATCAGGTGTAATCCGGGATGATCGGCCGCCAATTTTAGCGGGTTTCTGTCCCCGGCAAAAACCAGGGTCTCCAGGCCCGGCTTGCGCCCTTCGCCCTTGGCAACGCCCAGCAGCGCAACCTCGGAAAGGCCGAGATCGGCAAGCACCGCGGCGACGGCATTCACCTGCCCTTTGCCGCCGTCAATCAGCATCAGATCCGGCATTTTCCCCTCCCCCGCCGCCACCTTCTGGTAGCGCCGCTGCAGTACCTCGCGCATGGCGCCGAAGTCGTCCCCCGGCGTCACCTGCGCGATGTTGTAGCGCCGGTACTCGCCGTTGCACAATGCGAAGTTGTCGTAAACCACGCAGGAAGCGATAGTGGCTTCCCCCATGGTGTGGCTGACGTCAAAGCATTCGACGCGCTTCAGCGTAAATGGCAGATCCAGGGCCTGCTGCAGCGCCTGGACCCGCGCTTCCTGGGTCGCATGTTGTCCCAGGTGTTGGGCGAGGGCGAGGCGGGCGTTCTCAGCCGCGCCTTCCACCCAGGCGCGCCGCTCGCCGGTGGGGCTGACGGTGATGCGCACTTTGCGCCCTGCGCTTTCCGGGAGCAGCGCTTCCAGGGATTCGGTGTCTAGTGGCTCGGCGCAGACGATGAGGGGCGGCGGCTCGTGCTCGGTGTAGTGTTGGGCGATGAAGGCCTCGAGGACATCGGTCAAGGTGCAGCCTTCGGTGTTCTTGGGAAAAAACGTCTTGTCGCCCAGGTGGCGGCCGCCCCGTATCATGACCAAGTTGACGCAAATCAGGCCGCCCCCTTCCGCGCAGGCCAGCACGTCCGCGTCCAGGTCCCGGGTGGAGGTGACGAATTGGCTTTCCTGCACCTTGCGCAGGGACTGGATCTGGTCCCGGTACACGGCGGCGCTCTCGTATTCCATGCGCTTCGCCGCCTGTTCCATCTTTTCCGTCAGTATCGCGATGACCTCGTCCTGGCGCCCTTTCAGGAACAGCGCCGCATTGCGCACATCTTCGGCATAGTGCTCGCTGCCGACCAGTCCGACACAGGGTCCGGTGCAGCGCTGGATCTGGTGCAGGAGGCAGGGGCGGGAGCGGTTGGCGAACACGGTGTCCTCGCAGGTACGCAGGCGGAACGCCTTCTGCAGCAGTTGGATGCTCTCGCGCACCGCCCAGGCGCTGGGATAGGGGCCGAAGTATTGGTTGGACTTGTCGAGGGTGCCGCGGTAGAGCCCGAGCCGCGGAAACGCGTGGTTCGAGAGCAGGATGTAGGGGTAGGACTTGTCGTCCCGGAAGACGACGTTGTAGCGGGGCGAAAGCGTCTTGATCAGGTTGCTTTCCAGGAGCAGGGCCTCGGCCTCGGAGCGGGTGACGGTAATCTCGATGCCCTCCACCTGGGTGACCATGAGGGCGGTGCGTGGAGAGGCCGGTGCCTTCTGAAAATAAGAGGAGACCCGCTTGCGCAGGTCCCGGGCCTTTCCGACGTAGATCACCCGCCCTGCCCCGTCGAGCATGCGGTACACGCCCGGCAGATTGGGCAGACCGGCAACGACTTCCTGGGGATCGAACATCGCCGGGCCGAAGTTAGTCCTCGTCGAGCAGTTTCCCGGCGATGGCCCAGTTCTCATCCGGCAGTTCGTCGAAAGCCACGTAAGTATAGGACGCGGGCTTGCCGGCGATGCGCTCCAGGGTGTCGGTGATCTCCTCGGCGATGCTGCGCTTCTGGTCCCGGGTCAGGGTGCCGGCGATGCGGATATTCACGTAGGGCATGGTTCAGTCCCCCAGATGATGGGAAATGGCCACAAACACCGCTTCGAACATCTGCGGCGTGAGGCGGCGGGTCTGGGTATTGTAGCGACTGCAGTGGTAGCTATCGAACAGCGCCCGTTTGTCGGGCAGCGGGTGCCGGGCGCCGTGGGCGAACCGGGGGCGCGCCGCCTTGAGCCCCAGGGCGGCCAGCACTGCCCCGTGGGCGATGGCGCCCAGGGCCAGAACCACCCCCCCTGCGGGCAGTTCGCCAAGCTCCGCCGCCAAGTAGGCGTTGCAATGGCGCACTTCCCCGGGCTCCGGTTTGTTGGCGGGCGGCAGGCAACGCACCGCGTTGGTGATGCGGCAGCCTCGGAGCCGCAACCCGTCATCAGCGCTAACGGATTCGGGCGCGCTGCCATAGCCGAAGCGGTGCAGGGTGGCGTAGAGCAAGATCCCGGCATGGTCCCCGGTGAACGGGCGGCCGGTGCGGTTGGCCCCATGCAGACCCGGGGCAAGGCCTACCACCAGCAGGCGGGCGGCCGGATCACCGAAGGAAGGCACCGGCCGGGCGTGATAGCCGGGGTGGGCCTCCCGAATGCCTGCGAGGTGTGCCACCAGCCTCGGGCAGCGCCGGCAATGGATCGAAAACGCGTTTTTCTCCTCCGAACGTGTAGTAAACTTCATGCTTTTTCAAACTCCGAACCCAATAAGGCCATGGCAAAAGTTTCCGCTGTCGAAATCCGAGCCGGCAATCTTCTCGAATGGGACAAACGAGTCTGGCGCGTTCTCAAGTCCTATCATGTGCATGTGGGAGGCCGCGGCGGCGCCTACATGCAGGTCGAAATGAAGGACGTGGAGACCGGCACCAAGACCAACAACCGCTTCCGCACCGACGAAAAGGTGGAGCGCGCCTACGTCGAGAACCGGGAGATGGAATATCTCTATAACGACGGTTCCAGCTTCGTGTTCATGGACAAGAACACCTACGAGCAGCTTTCCCTTTCCGCCGAGTTCCTGGAGGGCCAGGCCGGCTATCTTCTGCCCAACACCGAGGTCAAGGTCAACTTCTACAACGAGCGGCCCATAGGGCTCGATCTTCCCTCCTCCGTGGTGCTGACGGTGGTGGAGACCGAGCCCAACGTGAAGAGTGCCACCGTGACCACCACCTACAAGCCGGCCAAGATGGAAACCGGCATCACCGTGATGGTGCCCCCATTCATCTCGGAGGGCGAAAGGATCAAGGTCAGCACGGACTCTGGGGAATACATGGAGCGCGCCTCGTAATAAGCTGCTGCGGGGGAGCATCTGTGTTGTCGCGAGCTCGCGCAAAGCTCGTTGTACGTTCTCGTACTATCTCGGTTTTCGCGCTCTTGCCCCTGGGATCCACGCACGCCCGGGAGCATAAAGCAGGGGTTCCGCTCAGCGGGTATGCGACCTCCCGCGAGCCGGGCGACGGCGGCGAGCGGTCCCGGCGGTCATAGTCTTGCCTCCCGTGTCGCATCCAAAACACTTTGGAACCTGCTCCGCATTTTGGCGCCACTGGCCGCGCTTCTTTGTACCCTGCTAGGTCAAGCCCTGCCTGCCGCAGCTGCCCAGGTCCAGGTCGCCGCTCTGCATTCCCAGGGACCCGACCTCGTGGACTGCTTTCACGAACTGGCCGTCTTCGTGGAGCCTGGCCAGGGTTTCGGGGTGGGGTCGCCCGTGCATGCGCGCGATGCGCGCCAGGCTGAGCGGCGTCGTGTCCCGCCCCAGGTTCGCCAGCAGCTCGTCCGCTGCCGCGGGGTTATTGCACACCAGCACCATGTCGCAGCCGGCGTCCAGGGCGGCATCGGCCCGCGCCACGATGCCGCCCGCCACCGCCGCGCCTTCCATGGACAGGTCGTCGCTGAATATGCAGCCGTCAAAGCCGAGTTCTCCGCGCAGGATGTCCCGCAGCCACACGCTGGAAAATCCCGCTGGCCTGCTGTCCACCTTGGGGTAGATGACGTGGGCGGGCATCAGCGCCGCCAGCCCCACGTCGATCAGCTGCTTGAAGGGAATCAGGTCGCACATGCGGATGTCGGCGTAGCTGCGCTCGTCCACCGGGACCGCCACGTGGGAATCGGCCTCGATGTAGCCGTGGCCGGGAAAATGCTTCCCGGTGGCGGCCATGCCGCCGCGCTTCATGCCCCGCATCAGGCTCTGGGCAAGTTCCGAGACCGCCTCGGGGTCCTGGTGAAAGGCCCGGTCGCTGATCACCGAGCTGGCGCCGTGGTCGATGTCCAGCACCGGGGCGAAGCTCAGGTCCAGCCCGCAGGCGCGCAGCTCTGACGCCAGCACCCAGCCGGCGTGCTCGGCGATCTGGCGCGCCCGCTGGGGATGGTCGTCCCACACCTTTCCGATCTCGCGCATGGGCGGAATCCGGGTGAATCCCTCGCGGAAGCGCTGCACCCGTCCTCCTTCGTGATCCACGGCGATGAGCAGCGGGGGATGGCGCAGGGCGTGGATTTCTTGCGTCAGGGCGCAGAGTTGCGGGATGGATTCGAAATTGCGGGCGAACAGGATGACGCCTCCCACCAGGGGGTGCGCCAGGCGCGCCCTGTCCTCGGCGGTGAGTTCCGTCCCGGCAACGTCCAGCATTACGGGTCCCAGCGGCATGCGTCTACTCCCGGCTCGTTTCCAGAATCACGAACGCGCAGGCCAGGCTGCGCTCGTCGCTGATGGTGAGATGGTGGGCGATGATGCCCCGGGCGCGGACCATGGCTTCCAGCGCCGGGGAGAAACTGAGGCTCGGTTTGCCGAACCGGTCCTGGATCACGCTGATGGAACGCAGGCTTACCGGAAAGCGGAAGCCGGTCCCCATGGCCTTGGAAAACGCTTCCTTGGCGGCGAAGCGGCTGGCGAGGAACAGCTCCGGGCTCCTGCTGTCCGCGTAGCTGGGCCACTCCGCAGGCGTGAGCATGCGCCGCGGGACACGCTCCCCATATTTCTGGAGCAGGCGCGCCACCCGTGCCGGCTCCACCAGGTCGGCGCCAATGCCGTAGATCATGGCAGCGCCCGCGCCGCGTGGCGCGCCTCGCGCATCAGCCGCTTCATCTCCCGCACCGCCTCGGCGAGGCCGACGAACAGTGCTTGGGCGACGATGGCGTGGCCGATGTTGAGTTCCATGATGCCGGGGATGGCCGCCACCGGCTGCACGTTATGATAGTTCAGCCCGTGGCCCGCGTTGACCTCCAGACCGAGACCCATGGCCTGGGCCACGGCGGCGCGGATGCGCTCCAGTTGCTCCGCCTGGGCCGCGGGCGCTCCGGCTTCGGCGTAGCACCCGGTATGGATTTCGACCAGGGGCGCGCCCGTTGCCCGGGCGGCGCGGATCTGTTCCGCGTCGGCATCGATGAACAGGGATACCCTGATGCCGGCGTCGGCGCAGCGGGCGCAGGCGGTCTTCACGTCATTGAAATGGCGCACCACGTCCAAGCCGCCCTCGGTGGTCAACTCCTGGCGCCGCTCCGGTACGAAGCAGACGTCCTGGGGCCTCACGCGCAGGGCGATTTCCAGCATTTCCCCGGTCACCGCGCTCTCCAGGTTCATGCGGGTCTGGATCGCCCGGCGCAGGAGCTCTACGTCCTCGTCCTGGATGTGGCGCCGGTCCTCCCGCAGGTGGAGGGTGATGGCGTCGGCTCCCGCCTTTTCCGCAATCAGCGCCGCTTCCAGGGGGCTCGGATAGGGCGTACGCCGCGCCTGGCGCAGGGTCGCCACATGGTCGATGTTCACTCCGAGCCCGATCATAGCTCCTTGAGGTCCTTCAGCAGCTGGCGGCTGTGCAAGGTTTGTCCGCCAAGGTAATGGTTGATCAGCTGGCGCATGAGGGTCTTGCTCTGGGCCAGGGTGACGGTATCGCCGTAGTCGTCGCGGGCCATGTCGAGAAGCGTCTTGCCGCGCAATTCTATCGCGCTTCCCGGGGGCACAGTGCCGACCGCCACGGGACCCCGCTCCGGGAGGTAGCAGTAGGACTCCGCGGCCTCCAGCGGAAGTCCGGTATCGGCATCACGCACCAGGGGCACCGCATAGCCGAGTTCCTGGAGCAGGCGCAACTCGAAGCGCCGGAGCACCGGGGCCGGTGGGCCGCGGTCCGCGAGCCGCGCCAGGGTTTCCCGGTAGAAATCGAACAGCTGCTCGTGGGGGTCATCCCTGGGCAACAGCCTGAGCAGCAGTTCGTTGAGGTAGAAGCCGCAAACCAGCGCCAGTCCCGTGAGCGGCGCCTGCCCGCCCTGCCACTCGGCGCGGATCAGGGTGCGCAGCTCTCCCTTGCCCGACCAGGAAAGCAACAAGGGCTGGAACGCCAGCAGCATGCCGCGGACCGAGGACTTGGGCCGGCGCGCGCCCTTGGCTACCAGGGGAACGCGTCCGAAGTTCCGGGCAAAAGACTCGACGATGAGGCTGGTTTCCCGGAACGGGTAGGCATGGAGCACGAACGCCGGCTCCGCGTCATGGCGGCCGCGCTCCGCCACCGCCGCGCCGCGGGGCGCGTCAGGCCTATTCATAGCCTAGCGTCTTGAGAGAGCGCTCGTCGTCGGCCCAGCCCCGCTTCACCCGCACCCAAACCTCGAGGAACACCTTGCCACCGAACAGCTTCTCCATGTCCCGGCGCGCGGCGGAGGCGATGGCCTTGAGCTTCTCGCCTTCGCGACCGATGATGATCGCCTTCTGGCCGGGCTTGTCCACGATGATGGAGGCGGCAATGCGGCGCAGCTTTCCTTCCTCAACGAAGCTGTCCACGGTGACGCTGGCCGCGTAGGGCAATTCCTCTCCGAGCAGGCGAAACAGCTTTTCCCGGATCAACTCCCCCGCCAGGAAGCGTTCGCTGCGGTCCGTGATCTCCTCGGGCCCGAACAGCGGCGGGGCCTCGGGAAGGTACTGGCGCAGCGTCCCGGCCAATTCCTCGACCCGGGTCCCCTTCTCCGCGCTCACCGGCAGAATTTCCGCGAAAGGAAATTCCCTGGACATCGTATCGATGAAGGGCAGGAGCCGGTCCCTGGGCCGCACAACGTCCACCTTGTTGATCACCAGCAGAACCGGTGTCCCGGCGGGCAGCAAGGCGAGAACCTTGCGGTCGTCCTCCCCGTAGCGCAGGGCCTCCACCACGAACAGCACCGCGTCCACTTCCTTCAGGCTTTGGGTCACCGCCCGATTGAGCAGACGGTTCAGCGCATTGAGGTGGCGGGTCTGGAATCCGGGGGTATCCACAAACACGAACTGGGCATCCGACTCGGTGCGGATGCCCGTAATGTGGTAGCGGGTGGTCTGGGGGCGGGTCGAGGTGATGCTCACCTTGTCGCCCACCAGGCGATTGAGCAGGGTGGACTTGCCGACGTTGGGGCGGCCTACGATGGCCACATAGCCGGCGCGATGGGTGGCGTCAGCGGCGGCGGGTTGCGGCTTCATAGGCGTGGCTGGCGGCATCCTGCTCGGCGCTGCGCCGGCTGGCGCCCTCGCCCAGGGATCGAATCTGCAACTCCGGAATCAGGCATTCCACCTGGAACTGCTGCCGGTGGGCCTCCCCCCGGGTTTGCACCACTTCATAACGCGGCAGCGCCATGCGCCGGCCCTGCAGGTACTCCTGGAGGCGCGTCTTGGGGTCCTTTCCGAGGGATTGCGGGTCGAGCGCCCCGAGCACGGGCGCATATATATGCCGTATCGCGTCCTCGGCGACGCCGAACCCGCCATCCAGGAACACCGCTCCGAACAGCGCCTCCAGGGCGTTGGCCAGGATCGAGGCCCGTGCGCGCCCGCCGCTGCGCAGCTCGCCCTCCCCCATCAGCACCGCGTCGCCAATGCCGAGGTCCCGTGCCAGCCTCGCCAGAGTCTGCTGATTCACCAAGTGAGCCCGGATCCGGGAGAGGTCGCCTTCCGGGAGAGCCGGAAAGGCGCGGTACAGCTCCAGCGACACGATGCAGTTGAGGACGCTGTCGCCGAGGAACTCCAGGCGCTCGTTGTGGCTGGTGCTGAAACTGCGGTGAGTGAAAGCCTGTTGCAGGAGTTCGGGATTCCGAAACGCGTAACCCAGCCGCCCTGAAATCCCCTCGGGATCCATGAGCCGAATCGTCCCGCCGCTACTTGCCCTCGTCCACCTCAAAATCCAGGCAGGCGCTGACGTTGCCCATCAGGTGCACTTTCACCGAGTACGCGGTGCTGAGCCTGAGCGAGCCGCCTTTCTGGGAAATCAGGATATCCTGCGGCTGGATAACCGTGACGTCCGCGATCTGGGAACGGTTGACGTAAGAGACCCGGATTTCGCGCTCGGTCGCGTTCTGGAGCTCGGGATCGTTGGCCATGTTGCTCAGGATGTTCTTGAGGGTGTAATACTCAATGACCGTCGGCACGACCTTCATGCCGACAATGGCCGCGATGATGATCAGGAAGCCCACCACCAGCAGGCCTCCCAGGGTCAATCCGCCCTCCCGTCCGGGTCCGATTGTCCCACGCCCCGACCGCCTTTCGCGCCAAGAAACCTGCTCCATCGCGCCTCCCGTCATCGAATGCTGTGACCGATCCTGCCCAGCTGCGAGAAATTCCACCAGATCATGAACGCCTTGCCCACGAGGTAGCTGTCCGGCACGAATCCCCAGTAGCGGCTGTCGCTGCTGGAGTCCCGGTTGTCGCCCATCACGAAGTAATGGGACGGAGGGACGACGCAGCTGAGCTCCGACCTATTGTAGACGCAATTCTCGCGGAACTGGAATTGCCGGACTCCGCCCAGCTGCAGCGCCGGGGCCTCAGGGTTGACGATGATGGAATGGTCGTGATTGCCGAGCTTCTCCAGGTAGCGCTGGACCTGGACCAAGTGCAGCCCGGACTCCAGGTAACTGTAAACGCCGTCCGCCTCCTGGGGCACCAGCCGTTCGTTGATGTAGAGACGCTTGTCCCGGTAGGTGACGCGGTCGCCGGGCAGCCCCACCACGCGCTTGATGTAATCGAGGGAGGTGTTCTCCGGGTAGCGGAATACCATAACGTCTCCGCGCTCTGGTTGGCTCACCTCGATCAGCTTGGTGTTGAGAATCGGAACCCGAATCCCATAGGTGTACTTGTTGACCAGGATGAAGTCCCCCACCAGCAGCGTCGGAATCATGGAGCCGGAGGGGATCTTGAACGGCTCCACCAGGAACGAGCGCAGCAGGAACACGATAAGGATGACCGGAAAGAAACTCTTGGGATACTCGATCCACCAGGGTTCGGGAGCGTCCACGCCGCGCCGCTTGCGCAGCAACAGGACGTCCAGCAGCCAGATGCCGCCCGTGAGCAGCAGCAACAGCAGCATGATCAGTGCAAAGTTCATAAGATCATCCCTTGGGGTGGGGTAAGATGCGGGCACGCATGGCGCGGGTCCACGGGTTATTTGCCTTCCACCTTGAGTATGGCGAGAAACGCTTCCTGCGGAATCTCCACCGTTCCGACCTGCTTCATGCGCCGCTTCCCCGCCTTCTGCTTCTCCAGCAGCTTGCGTTTTCGCGTAATGTCCCCGCCATAGCATTTCGCCAGCACGTTCTTGCGCAGCGCCTTCACGTTCTCCCGGGCGATGATCTGGGAGCCGATCGCGGCTTGGACCGCGACGTCGAACATCTGGCGCGGAATCAGTTGGCGCATTTTGGCCGCGAGTTCCCGCCCCCGGTAGGGCGCGCTGGCCCGGTGCACGATGAGGGAAAGGGCGTCCACCCGTTCGCTGTTGATCAGGATGTCGAGCTTCACCAGGTCGCCGGCCCGGAACTCCTTGAACTCGTAGTCCAGCGATGCATAGCCGCGGGACGCCGACTTGAGCTTGTCGAAGAAGTCCAGCACCACCTCGTTCAGGGGCATTTCATAGGTCAGTATCACCTGCCGTCCGAGGTATTGCATGTTCTTCTGAACGCCGCGCTTGCCGGTGCATAGGGTGATGACCGCGCCCACGTAGTCCTGGGGCACCAGGATGGTGGTGGTGATGATAGGCTCGCGGATCTCCTCGATCTTGGAGAGATCCGGCAGGCGCGACGGGTTTTCGATCTCCTGGACGGTGCCGTCCTTCACCAGTACCTGGTACACCACGGTGGGAGCGGTGGTGATGAGGTTCATGCCGTACTCGCGCTCCAGGCGCTCCTGGACGATGTCCAGGTGCAGGAGGCCGAGAAAGCCGCAGCGGAACCCGAAGCCCAGGGCCTGGGAGGTCTCGGGCTCGAAGCGCAACGACGCGTCATTGAGCTTCAGCTTCTCCAGGGCGTCGCGCAGGGCGTCGTATTCGTTGGACTCCACCGGGTAGAGGCCGGCGAACACCTGCGGCTTGATTTCCTTGAACCCCGGCAGCGGCTCGGGGGCGGGCAGGTCCGCCAGGGACACGGTATCTCCCACCCGGGCCGCCTGCAGTTCCTTGATGCCGGCCGTGATGAAGCCGACCTCGCCGGCCGACAAGCTTTGCTTCAGCCGGGATTTGGGCGTGAACACCCCCACCCGCTCGCAAAAATAGGAGGCTCCGGTGGACATGAGCAGGATGCGGTCCTTGGGCTTGAGCGTGCCGTCCACCACCCTGACCAGCATGACCACGCCCACGTAGTTGTCGAACCAGGAGTCGATGATGAGCGCCTTGAGGGGCGCTTGCGGATTTCCGAGGGGTGCCGGAATCCGGCTGATCACGGCCTCGAGGATGTCCTGGACGCCTTCCCCGGTCTTGGCGCTGGCGCGCACGGCCTCTTTGGCCGGAAGGCCGATGATGTCCTCGATTTCGGTGATGACCCGGTCTGGCTCCGCCGACGGCAGGTCGATCTTGTTGAGGACCGGAAGCACTTCCACTCCCTGCTCGATGGCGGTGTAGCAGTTGGCCACGGTCTGGGCCTCAACGCCCTGGGAGGCATCCACCACCAGCAGCGCTCCTTCGCAGGCAGCCAGGGAGCGCGAGACCTCGTAGGAAAAATCCACGTGCCCCGGCGTGTCGAT
>DKBC01000278.1 GCA_002451065.1 Betaproteobacteria bacterium UBA6910 | reverse complement strand
TCCACCACCAGCCGGATCTCCTGTTCCGACAGCACCGACGTGAATCCCTTCATGGCGGTGCCGGGGCGGCCGCGGGACACCGCGTCCACCATCCGCTCCCGGGACAAGGCGTCGGGGGCCGTGGCGGCAAAGTTCCGTGGCAGGGGATCCAGGTAGGTGGCTGCCAGCGTCTTGGCGTCGCCGGAGTAGCCGTGGCAGAAATAGCAGCGGAAGTTGTAGATGCGGCGGCCCTGCTCGTGAGCGTCCACGGACGCGACCGGGGCGGCCTGCGGAGCATTTTCGGCCACGCGCTCCCCGCAGCCCGAAGCCAACAGAACCAGCAGGACTGCGCCGAGAAACCGGCGCCTCATTTCCGGGAGGTTTTTTCCGCCTTGGCGGTGGCGCCGGGCCGAATGAAGCTCTGGAACACGTACTCCGCGACGTTGGCGATCTCCTGGTCGGAAAGCACCTTGTTCCAGGCCGGCATCTCGGTGCCGTTCCGGCCCTTGGAAATGGCGTCGAACAACAGGGGCCGGTTGAGGGTGTTGCGGGCCTGGTCCTCGAGAAAGTTGCGGGGCACGGGACGGATGAAATAGGCGCGGGGCCCCTGGCCGTCGCCTTTGACGCCATGGCAGGTGGCGCAGTTGGCGTTGTAGAAGGTGCCGCCAGCGGCGGGGTTCCCCTTGAGCCCATTGGGCATGGCCGTCGCCATGTAATCGGCGAGCGCATCGGAGGACGTGGCGTCCGGAGTCTTGCCGGCAGGGGCGGCGGTGGCGGGGGCCCCAGCCTCCTTGCCCGGAACCACCTCCGGCACGGTGCCGAGACCCATGAACTTGGCGCGGACATAGTCCACCACCACCTCGATCTCCCGATCGTCGAGCTGGGTCTTCCAGCCGACCATGGCGGTTCCCGGCTTCCCGTCGCGCACGATGGCAATCATGTATTCACGGGTCAGATTCTTGGTCTCGGGCGCCGTGAAGTCTTTTGGCGGACGAACGAAGCTGTTCTGGGCGCGGCTCTTGCCGTCACCCTTGTCGCCGTGGCAGACGGAGCAGTAGTTATGGTAGATGAGGGCGGGCGTAGACTTGTCGGTGCGGCTGCCCTTCAGGGTTTCGGCAGCCAGGGCGGGCGTTACCGCAAAGGAAGCGATCGCGATCCACGCGGAAAGAAAAGCACGGGAAACGAGTTGGACATTCAGCATGAAGCGCCTGCCGCGGGTAGAATTTCGGGAGGGCCATTATAGTGGCCGGGCGTTGGTGATGTCACGACGGTCGGCTCCTGGAATGAAACCTGCTTGCGGATTGTTTCCTGATGAGGATCATGGTTAAGCGGATTGCAGCCACGCGGTGGAAGTTCCCCGGAAGCATGGGGGCAATTTCCGTTCTCCTGGGGGCGCTCGGAATCTTCGTGGCGTCCGGGTCGAGCTATTCCGACATCCGCAACACCAAGCACAACCTCGCGCAGATGCACCCGGAAATGGTGGTCAAGGACGAGAAGGATATCTGCATCTTCTGCCACACGCCGGAGGGGGCTGCAGGACAGGCTCCCGGGTGGGCGCGGGTTTCTGCCGGCGCGGGATTCGTTCAATACGACGACATTGGTCGGCTCGGGCGCGCCGGGAGCCGCGCCGTGGGCTCCACCAGCATGGCGTGCCTGTCGTGCCACGACTCCACCCAGGCCATTGGCGTCATGACCTTTTCCTACGACCACCCGGTCGGCGTGCCTTACCCCGGCACCTTCCCGGGTTATGCGCCAATGTCTGGATCCGGAGCCCCAGCATCCTTGACTGTGGGAGTTCCCAGGAGATTCGACTTCCGCCCGGCACAGGTGGCCACGGTGGACAATCGCAAGGTGTTCTGGGTGCCCACCCCGGGAGGAGCGGTCGGGACCCGGTTGCGCAGCGACCTTCCCCTTTACACGCGAGAGTCCCCGGACGGCGAGATACCCTACATTGAATGCACGAGCTGCCACGACCCACACGCCGAAACCCGCACCTTCCTGCGGGTGGTTGAGGGCGGGGGCGGAATCTGCCTGGCCTGCCACGACAAGTAGCGGCCGCAATTTCCAGGAGAGGAAATCCAGACCATGAATTCAATCATTCCGGGGACCATGATGGCTGGCGTCAGGGCGCTCGCGGCGGCGCTGCTGGCGGCGGGCCTGGCGGCCTGCGGCCCCACCACGCCGGAGCGCGCGGAGAAGCCCGCGCCCCTGGTGTTCCCGTCGCCGCCGGACGAGCCGCGCTTCGTGTATGAGCGGACGCTCCGCAGCAGCATCGACGTGGATCCCCTGAGCAAGGAAAGCGAACTGCGCCTGATGCTCACCGGCGAAGCGACCACGGCGGAGGGACTGGTGAAGCCCTACGCGGTGGCCGTGCACCAGGGCAAGGTTTACGTGTCCGACACGGTGGACCGCTTCGTCAAGGTATTCGATTTTCCGAACAGGAAGTATTACAAGATCGGCGACGACGATCGCGAGCCCCTGGCGAAACCCCTCGGCATCGACGTGGACAGCGCCGGCAACCTGTACGTTGCAGACGCCACCCGCAAATATGTCATGGTCTACGACGCTAGCGGCAAATTCGCGCGCAAGATCGGTGGTCCCAAGTCCTTCGAGCGTCTCTCCAGCGTGACCGTGGATCCCGAGGGCAACCGGCTTTACGTGGTGGACATCGGTGGCGTCACCTCGGACCAGCACCAGGTGCAAGTGTTCGATGCGAAGAGCGGCAACCACCTGTTCAACATCGGCAAGCGCGGTGGGGAACTGGGGGAGTTCAACCTTCCCCGGGACCTGGCGGTGGGCAAGGAAGGGCGGCTTTACGTGGTGGACGGCGGCAATTTCCGGGTCCAGGTTTTCGACCACGACGGAAAGCCGATCAAGGCTTTCGGCAAGGTGGGCAAGCAGCCGGGGCAGTTCTCGCGTCCCAAGGAAATCGCCACCGATCCCCAGGGCAACGTCTATGTGGCGGATGCCGCCTTCGGCAACTTCCAGATCTTCGATCCCGAGGGCGAATTACTGATGTTCATCGGCGATCGCAGCGAGCGGGAGGCCCCGGCCAAATACCTGCTTCCGGCGGGGATCGCGGTGGACGAGGACGGCAGGGTTTACTTCGTGGATCAGTGGTTTCGGCGGGTGGACGTGTTCCGGCCCGCCGCCATCAAGGAAAACGAAGGCTACTTGGGGCGGGCGATCTACCCGCCGGAACCCAAGGCCGAAAAGAAATAAAGCCAAGTTTCCCACAAGCTTCCCAGTTCCGGGAAAATCTCCGGGAATTCCCGGTCCTGAGAAATCTTGACTCGGGTCAGGGGTTGCCGACCCTGAAAAACTCTCGGAAAAGAAGGGGGGGTTTTCGGGGGATTTGCCCCGGGGGATTGCTGTCCGTTTCCCGACTCTCGCACGGATGCAAAAAAAGTTAAAGAAAATTAGTAGATTATTGTTCCACGGCAGATTGCTGGGGATTATTGCGGCTGTTGACGTTCCGACTGTCGAACCCGTCCACCCCATGGATCAATATCTGGCACAACTCCTGCTTTTAACAAACCGGAAGCCGAAATCCGGCCAGCGGGGAATGGCCCCGGTAACTGAGAAGCGAATAGGAGAGATGACCATGCGACACAAGCGAGTTTCAGCCCTTATGGCCGCGGTGCTTGCCGGGGCGACCATGGTGATGGCCACGGGCGCGCTGGCGGGGATTGCCAACACCCGGCACAACCTGTCCAACACCAACAACGTGGCGGACTCCAACAACGTGACCGACACCGCCGACGTCTGCGTGTTCTGTCATACGCCTCACGGTGCGGACATCACCCAGACCGACAACCCGCCCCTGTGGAACAAGCGGCTGCTCACGGGCGCCACTTACCAGACTTACGCCCAGCTCAACTCGGCGTCCATCGACGGCGAGATCCTAGCGGTGGGTTCCATCTCCCTGGCCTGCCTCTCCTGCCACGATGGCACCCAGGCCATGGACAACATCATCAACGCCCCGGGCTCGGGCGGACTGGACGCGACGGGCGGCGGCACCAACGGACGGAACTTCGCCTGGACCGGCTCACCCCGTGTTGACGCCGGCGGTGTTGGCCTGTTGATCGGTGTCGCCAACCTGGGCGTGGACCTGCGGAACGACCACCCCATCGGTATCGAGTACTGCGGCGGCGGCTTCTCGGGCGCCGGCGTCGGCCCCTGCCGTGACGAGGATTTCCGGGCCCCGACCCGCGGCGCGGCCAACTCGACCCTGGCCAACACCTTCTGGGTGGATACTCCGGGCAACGGTACCGCCGGCACGCGGGACAAGACCGACATGGCTCTGTTCACCCGGACCTTCACCGCCGGCCTCGGCCCGTCAGTGGAGTGCGCCAGCTGCCACGATCCCCACCTGGAGGCGGGCGTGAGCAACGGCGGCGCGGCTGGCGAGACCTTCCTGCGGGTCTCCAACGCCGGCAGCGCGGTCTGCCTGGCCTGCCACACCAAGTAATCCGCGTTAACAAGAAAGCCGCGCTTCGGGCGCGGCTTTTTTTTGCCCGGTGCCCGGCCGGAAGTCGGTTGTGGTGGATATCGGGCGCAGGTACACTCAAGTTCCTATTGTGGAGTCCCGCACGTTGCGTTTTCTCTTGAAGATTTTTCTCCTCGTTCTCCTGTCGGCGCCGGCGCTGGCGGAGCTGATCACGGATCCCGCCAATCCAACCCGCAAGATTGAGTCCACCAAGGCCTTTGCGACCGTGAACGGCCAAGTCCTTACCTGGGGCGATTATGCAGTGGCGTTCAGCACCGCGGCCCGCAGCAAGTTCTACCACGGCAAGCCGCCGGAGGGCGAAGTGGCCAAGCTGCAACGGGAAGTGGCGGACCGGATGGTGAACCGCATCCTCCTGCTGGAAGAGGTGAAGCGCCGCGGGATCAAGCCGGACCAGGCGGTCATTGCCAAGCAGATCGAGCAATACGACAAGCAGTACGCCGGCAACGAGCGCTGGGCCCAGAACCGGGAGAAAATGCTGCCCGGCCTGAAGCAGCAGCTCGAGCAGCAGGACGTGCTGCAGCAGATCGAGAAAAAGGTGCGGGACGTGAAGCCGCCCGATGATGCCACGCTGCAGGCCTACTACAAGGCGCACCCGGAGCTGTTCACCGAACCGAAGAAGGTGAAGGCGTCCGTGATCCTGCTCAGCGTGGACCCCTCCGCCGGCGAGGCGGCGTGGAAGGCCGCCGAGGATGAGGCGCAGAAGATCATCAAGCAGCTCCAGGGCGGGGCGGATTTCGCCGAGCTGGCGCGCATCCGCTCGGGGGATCGCACCGCCGAGAAGGGTGGCGACATGGGCTGGCTGCACCAGGGTTCGCTGCCCGGGCCGGTGGAAGCCGTGCTGGAAAAACTGAAACCGGGGCAGGTCAATCCTGAGCCGGTGCGGGTGCTGGAGGGGATTGCCATCCTCCGGCTTGATAATAGGGCGCCAGAAGAACTCAAGTCCTTTGGAGAGGTTAAGGAACGCGCGCGCGCGCTGTGGCTCAGGGAAAAGGCCGATGAGGCCTGGAACTCCCACCTGGCCCAGCTTAGAAAGAAGGCGAAGGTCGACATTGACGAATCGCAGTTCCTTCCTCTTGCCGCTTCTGACACCGGGGAGAAGAGCAAGACTCGCTGACGCGGGCGCACGAGAGGCTCTCCGGAACGGGGAGTCCGGTGCGTGAGCCGGGTCATCGGTTCCGGATCCGTCTGTTGACCCTGGCGGCTGCCGGCGCCCTCGCGGCCCTTTCCAGGTCGGGCCCGGCGGCGGGCCCCGATGCCGGGCCGGTGGAAAATAGGGCTGGCGCTGTGTCCGCTGGAAGCAGCGAACCGGCCTCGCCTTCTGGCGCGCGGCCCGATCCGCCCGCGCAAGCGGCGAGGACTGCCGAGGAGCCGTTTCTCCTCGCCCAGGCTTCGCCCCAGAGCCCGGGTTCGGGCGGCGGCGGAATGCCGGTGGACCCGAGCGTTTGGTCGGCCATTCGCTGGAATCTCGGACCGGTGAACTGGGCGTGGTCGGGTGTCCTCGGCCTCAACTACCAAGTGCGGGACCTCGACGGGATCCGCTCCAACACGTTTTCCGGAAACCTGAGCCTGAGCGTGCTGGGCCGCAGCTTCGTCTGGCAGCCCTGGTTCATCCAGTTGGATGGGCAACTGGGCGTGAGCCTCAGCTACTACGATCAGCGCTACGACACGGAGGATTTTTCGCGCTTCAGCCAGAACTTCAATAACACATCCACGGTCAATCCTTACGGATCGGCTTCGATACAGGTGTTCCCCTTCAGCCGTTTTCCCTTTCAGGCTTATGTCCAGAAGTCGAACAGCACGACCTCGGGACAACTCTTCGACCAGGACTACGACAGCTTGCGCTACGGACTAAGGCAGTCGTACACGCCGCCCCAGGGCGGGCAGTTCTACGGACTGAGTTACGACCACAGTGAAATCGATTCGACCAACGCCAACGTTCTCGGCGTTCTGGAGCCCATTCGGGACACCCTGGACGTTCTGCGCTTCGATGGCTCCTACAACCGGCCCAATCACGCGCTGTCCTACGGTCTGGAGTGGGACTGGAACGATCGCACTGACGGCTTCACTTCGGATCAGGGCTTCGGTTTTGGCCAGCACAGCTGGGCGGTGTCGCCGCAATTGATCGTCAACTCAGATGCGAGCTACCGCCGGTTCACGAGTTCCCAGGAGCCGCGCCTGTTTGGGCTTCGTGTGCAGCGGGAAACCGATCTCGATTTTGCGCAGATTGGAACCGTGGCCACCTGGCGTGCGGCGCAGCTTCCGCTCACGGTGTTCGGGTCCCTGCGCGGCACCTATACCAAGAACGAGCAAACTACCGATCTCGCCGGGTTGAGTAACGAACTCACCCAGGGCGTGGGCACTGTGGCGGCCACCTACCAGTACACCAGGAACTTGCGGTTCGACGGTAACTTCTCGGTCACCACCAGCGATGAGGACACCACCACCAACCTCCTGGCGACCGCGACCTATAACGCGGACACGATCAATCTCGGCGCGTGGCAGTATTATTGGTCGGTCTTCGGTTCCGGCCAGAACCAGACCGGCGATCGCAGCGGGTCGGCCTTCACGGCCGGTTTCGCCCAGAACGGGCTGCGGCCCCTCGGCACCCTGGGCGGCGGGCAACTGACCCTGAATCTGTTCCAGAACGTGAGCACGACGGCGGCGACTGGGGACCTGGCGAACCTAACCAACCTTGGCCACGTGGGCGCCCTCAACTGGGGCCTGGGATACAGCGCGGGCAGCATGAGCGCGGGAATCACCCTGTCGGATCAGCGCACCTTCGGCGACGAGGAGCAGGATTTCCAGCAGCTCAACATCCAGTTCAATGCGGACGGCCAGATCACGCGCTACTCACGGTGGACCGGCAATCTCACCTTCCAGGCTTCGCGCCAGAAATTCGATGACAGGCGGGACGACCCTTTTGCAATAACAGATCCTTTCTTTTTTTCCCGCTCTAATCGCACGGACAACTGGTACCTGAACGCCAACCTTTCCTATCAGCACACCCGGGTTTTCGGCGTGCCCAGGCTCCAGTTCACCAGCCTGTTCCAGACTTTCGACTATCAGCCCACGCGTAGCGAGGGGAATCTGGCCCTGAACACGCCGGACGGCGAGCTAACGTGGCGCTGGGACAACAGGTTGCTCTATTTCATCGGCAAGACCGAGTTGGAACTCGGGGCGCAATTCAATAGAATCGAGCGTGGTTCCGGCACCGCCGACGAATGGCTGTTGGGGGCCCGGGTCGTTAGGAGGCTGGGCTCCTACTAGAATGGGCTCGTCCCGCATGGGAATTGTTGAAAGGTGGAACGCATGAAAAGACTCTTGGCTACGGTGGGCATGGGTTTGGCGCTGGTACTGTTCCTGGCGATCCCGGTGAGTCGCGCGGAATACGGCGACGTGGTGATCAATAACTTCTCCGACGCCGCGGGCATGAGGCCGGTGGTGTTTCCCCATTGGTTCCACCGGGTCCGCTTTCGCTGCAAGGTGTGCCACGCCGACCTCGGGTTCAAGTTCCAGGCGGGAGGCAACGAGATCAACATGGTGAAGATCATCGACGGCGAGTATTGCGGCGCTTGCCACAACGGCGAAATTGCGTGGTCGGTGGAGAACTGCAACCTGTGCCATTCGGGCGTTCCGGGAACCCCCACCCAGGTGCACGAGAGCACCATCCAGAAGCTGGTGGCGCCGGGGGGCAAGACCGGCCCGGCAGCGGCGAAGAAGTAGGAGGAGCCATGAATCGGAGAACGATTGGATTGATCGCAGCCGGCGCGCTGGGACTTGCCGGCGGCGGCGCGGCGCTGGCGGACGGAAAGACCGTTTTCGAAACCAACTGCGTCGCCTGTCACGGCAGCGGAGTCGCCGGGGCACCCAAGATGGGCGATGCGGCGGCATGGGCACCGCGCATCAAGGCCGGCCAGGCGGCGTTGTACGAAAGCGCCCTCAAGGGCAAGAAGGGAATGCCGGCCAAGGGCGGAAATCCAGCAATTTCCGACGCCGATGTGAAGGCCGCGGTGGATTACATGGTGGCCCAGTCGGGGGGCAAGGGCGGAGGCGACAAGGCGGCGGAAAAGGCCCCGGAGAAAGCGGCTGGGAAACCGGCGCCCAAGGAAGCGGCCGTGCCGGCTAAACCGGCGGCGCCGGAGAAGGCAGCCGAAACGCCCAAGCCCGCACCGGCACCTGCGCCAGCCCCAACCCAGGTGGCCGCGGCCAAGCCAGCGGCGGCGCCCATTTCTCCGGCCGCCGAGGTGAATGCCTTCAACCGGCTGCTCAAGCCCGCGGGCAAGCGCAATTTGCCTCCCACCCAGGACGGCATCCATGATCCGGCCAACGACGGGACGCAGTTGCTGCAGCCGCCGATGGAAGCGTTCAAGATCTTGCCCCGCAGCCCGGGCGGGAATGGCGTGAACTGGGTGCAGGCCCTGGAAAGCAACAAGATTGCCCCGCGCTATGACAAGGCGGATCCCAACGCCGCGCCGGTGGTCATGGACCTCAACATCGTGCGCGAGGTGAAGGGCTCCATGCCGGACGTGGTTTATCCCCACAAGCAGCACACGGAGTGGCTGGACTGCTCCAACTGCCATCCGGCGATCTTCGTTCCCCAGAAAGGGGCGAACCAGATCAGCATGGCGGCCATCCTGCTGGGCCAAAAATGCGGCGTATGCCACGGCAAGGTCGCCTTCCCGGTTTCCGAGTGCCGCCTGTGCCACTCCAAGAAGAAGGACACCATCACGACCGGCGCCGCCAAGTGAGGCGTTCGGGAAGGGCCGCGCTACTGGCGTGCGCCATGGCATGGGGCAATGCGATGGTGGCATGGGGGCAGACCGCGGAGCAGACCGCGGCCGAAGCCGCGTTCGCGGAGCAGCGTGCGGCGATCGAACAGAAAATGAGCTTCGCCAGCCAGGTCTTGTTCCAGGCCGCCGGCGCCCGCCGGGTTGCGGCCAGCGACAATGAGGATGCCAAGGCGGTGTTGAAGGAGGCGCGGGAACTGTTCACCAGGGCCCGGGCGGCAATCGATGCGCGAAATCTAGTGGCGGCCAACGACCTCGTCTCCGAGTCCCTGAGGCTGGTGGCCCGGGCGGTGCGGCAGGTCCCCGACGCCGGCCAGGAGGCGCAGCAGCAGCGGCTACGTTATGTGCGCAGCCTGGAGGCGCTGCAGGCGTTCCAGGGGTCTCATCTGCTGAGTATGAGACAGATCAGCGAGACGCCCACGGGAGCGACGCGTCCGCCGGAACTGGAGCAGGTGCGGGAACTGACCGCCCAGGCCCAGACCCTTGCCGCAAGCGGGAAATACGACGAGGCGCAGCAGACACTCGCCCGCGCTGCCGAGGTGATTACCAACAGCGCTCCCAAGCTGATGGCGGGCCGGGCCGCGGATTACGAGATCAAGTTTTCGTCTGAATCCGCCGCTTTCGAGTTCGAGAACGCTCGCTTTCACAGCTACGAGGACTTGGTCCCGATCGCGGTGGCTTACCTCAAGCCCAAGGATGATCGGCTGCAGGAAATAACTGCGGCCGTTGACGAAGGCCGGCGTATCCATGAGCAGTCAAGGGAGCTCGCAGTTCAGGGAGACTTTGAGCGGGCTGCGAGATTTTCGGAACAGGCGACGGCCCAGATGCGGAAGGCGCTGAGGCTCGCCGGCATTGCGCTGCAGGAATAGATATAAGGAGACGATCGTGAAAAATCAGCGGCGTTGGTGCGTTTGGGTGGCGGGAGCATTCCTGGGGTTGGCCGTGGCAGGCGGCGCGTCGGCGCAGGTTCAGGCGCCCAAGGCGGAGCCCACCAAGGATAGCTTGGGGCGGCGCCTGGAATCCGTGAACACTCTGATCGAGAAGTCATCGGCGGCCAGGCAGGTGGACACTGCCGGGAACGGCGACTCGGCGCAGCGGCGGGAGCGGGCCCGTGCCCTGCACAGGGAAGCGACCGCCGCCTACGAGGCGGGCGATTACCAGAAGGCCAACACGCTCCTGGACAACGCGGCGAAGGAGATGATCGGCAGCGTGCGGAAGGCCGAGCCCGCGCAGGTGGTGGAAGACAAGAAGCAGCGGGACTTCAACAACCGCCTGGACAGCGTGAAGGCCCTGCAGGACGCGCTCAAGCGGGTGAGCAGCGAAAAGAAAGCGGGTGCGAAGGGCGCGCAGGCCTCGACGAAGGTGGAGGAGCTGGTCAAGGAGGCCGTCTCTTTGCGGGATGCCGGTCAGGTTGAAAAGGGGCGGGTTGTTCTGGACCAGGCCTATCTCACGGCGAAGCTGGCGGTGCAGAACCTGCGTCAAGGTGACACCCTGGTGCGCGAGCTCAAGTTCGAAAGCAAAGAAGACGAGTACAAATACGAACTGGACCGGAACGATACCCACCAGATGCTGATCCAAGTGCTGGTGGAGGGGAAAGGCCCGGGAGCCTCCCAGGATCCCATGGTTGCGGACCGGGTCAAGCAGGCGGAGGCGCTGCGCAAGGAAGCCGAGGCTCTGGCGGCCAAGGGCGACTATGAGGGCGCCATCAAGAAGCTGGACGATTCCACCAAGGAACTGGTGAAGGGAATACGCGCTTCGGGGATATTTATCCCGGGCTGACGGGTCGAGTGTTGAAGCTATCGAGGTTTCTTTTCAGGCTTTCGCTGGTGTTGGGGGTGGCCGTTACCTCTGGCAACGTATTCAGTCAAGAGCGGAGCTGGCTGCCCCTGAACAAGGATAAAGTCCACGATCCCATGTCCCCGGCGCTGCGGCTGCTGCAGCAGCCCGGGGAGGCACTTTCCAAGCTGCCCGCGGATACCGCCGGCAACCAGGTGAGATGGGTTGAAGCGCTCGAATCCGGCGCGATCGATCCCCGAACCAACGTTTTTCCCGAGACCAAGGTCAACGTTCTGGATCTGGACAATTGGCTGAACACCAGCGGCAGCATGCCGGTGGTGAAATTCCCCCACCGCCAGCATACTCTTTGGCTGGACTGCGCCAACTGCCACGAGCACCTGTTCAAGTCCAAGGCGGGGGCCAACAAGCTCAGCATGCTCCAGATCCTGAACGGGGAGCAGTGCGGGGTTTGCCATGGCGCCGTCTCGTTTCCCCTCACTGAATGCAGCCGCTGCCACAATACGACCTTCGAGGAATACCGGCGCGAGTATCTGCGCGCCCAGGAGGCGAAGAAATGAAGCCCTGTCGCGGGGCGGTGGCCGGGGCGATTGTCCTGCTGGCCGTGCTGCAGTTTCTGGCAAGCCCGCCAGCGCGCGCGGAATATGGGGACGTGCTGATCAACAAGCGCTCGGAGAAGGAAGGCATGCGGCCGGTAGTGTTCCCCCACTGGTTCCATCGCATTCGCTTCCGCTGCAAGGTCTGCCACAATGAGCTGGGCTTCAAGATGCGCGCCGGGGGGAATGACGTGCTAATGGTGGACATCATCGAAGGGAAGTTCTGCGGCATGTGCCATAACGGGCAAATCGCCTGGAGCCCGGAAAACTGCGACCTGTGCCATTCGGGGAAGCCCGGGCTCCAGACCAAGATCTTCGGGAGCCACCAGACAGGCGGGCCGGGGCGGTGGTGATGTCGCCGGCGGCGCTGCCCGATGGCTTTTCCAGACACTGGGTATCCCTGGTTTCTGGCATGCAATCTGCTTCAAGTCCCACCATGGTGGATCCGATTTTTCCGTGGACGCTGCCCGGTTTTCGGCGGCTGCTGGCCTGGCCGCTGCTCCTGGCCTTGGCCGGGCTTGTGGCCGGCTGCGGCGGGGCCCAGGGGGTGCGGGGCGAATTCCGACTCCAACTCGACGAGACCGCGGTGCGGAATCCAGTGATGTGGCCGACCCCGCCGGAGGTTCCGCGGTACATGTACGCGGGAGAGCTGATCGGCGAGCGGAATTTCGTGGATACCTCCGAGGGTGTCGAGCGAGGCGCCAAGAACGTATTTAACTGGCTGGTGGGGCTGTTCGAGGAGCAGCCGGAGGAGATGACTCTGCAGCGTCCCCAAGCCGGCGTGGTGGATCCTTCGGGCCGGGTGCTGGTCACCGATACCAGCCGCAACGCGGTCTACGTGTTCGACGAGGCCCAGAGCGAGCTGCAGATCTGGGAGTTTGCCGACGGATTGCAACGTTTTCGGGGGCCCATCGGGATTGCGCTGGGCCGGAACGGAGAGGTGCTGGTGAGCGACGCCGAGCTTGGACACGTGGTGCGTCTTGACAGTACCGGAAAGCCTATCGGCGCCATCGGTAAGGGGTTATTCAAGCGCCCCACGGGGCTGGCGCGGGATCCCGGGCGGGGTCTGGTGTATGTCGCCGACACCCACGCCCACGACGTGAAGGTATTCGACGACGACGGCAACCTGGTGAAAATAATCGGCTACCGGGGTGATGGCGAGGGGCAGTTCAACTATCCCACCCATCTCGCGTTTGCCCGGGGGGAACTCTACGTGACCGACACCATGAACAACCGGGTCCAGGTATTCAACGGCGACGGCGAGTTGGTGGAGCGCGCGTTCGGCCGTCGCGGGCTCTACGTGGGGCAGATGGTGCGGCCCAAGGGCGTGGCGGTGGACGACGAAGGCAACGTGTACGTGGTCGAGGGCTATTACGACCACCTCCTCGTTTACAATGGCGCGGGGGAATTTCTGCTGGGAATCGGCGGCACCGGCACCGGGACTGGCAAGTTCTTTCTGCCCGCTGGAACCTGGATTGATTCCCACAACAGGGTGTTCGTGGCCGACATGTTCAACGGGCGGGTAGCAGTGTTCCAGTTCCTCGGAGGGCAGGATGGCTGAAGGCCGTCGCTTCTCCTGGCGGCGCGGCGCACTGCTGGCCTGCGGGCTGGCGCTGCTCGCTATCGGCGCTGCGGACGCGGAGCGGGTGTCGGACGTGCGCTCCACCAAGCACAACCTGTCCGCCACCGGCCAGGGCCCAGTCCGGGCCACCACGGAGAGCCAGGTTTGCGTTTTCTGCCACACGCCCCACGCCGCGACCCAGGGGGTGACGCCCCTGTGGAACCGGCAACTCTCCAACCAGACCTACACGCCTTACACGTCGTTTTCCCTGGACGCCGAGGCGATCCAGGGCACTCTGGACCAGCCGGGCGGGAGCTCCAAGCTCTGCCTCTCCTGTCACGATGGCACCATGGCCATCGGCAATGTCAACGTGCTGAACGGGGTTCCCAACGCCACCATCGCCATGCAGGGCACGGCGGCCGGCGGCGCCATGCCGGCGGGCAGCGGCGTCACCACCGGCTTTACCCGGAACCTGGGCATTGATCTCACCAATGATCACCCGATTTCCGTGAGCTACACTTCCGCCCTGGCGGACCGCGACGGGGAGCTGAGCCGGGTCGACGCGCAGCAGAAGTGGCCGGTGGGAACCGGGACCACCATCGGGGTTCGGGTTTCCGGCTACAAGCCGCTGCTGCCCCTGGAGCCCACCGGCGCCGGCAACCTGGGACAGGTGCAATGCGGAACCTGCCACGATCCCCATCTCCACGAGACGAATCCCGCTAACGGCAACCAGAAGTTCCTGCGCCAGAATCGCTTCCAGGATCTGCCGCCCGCCGGCGCCCAGTACGATCCCGCCAGCGATATCATCTGCCTCGCCTGCCACGACAAGAATCTCGGCAGCGGCACTTGGGCGTTCTCGGCCCACGCCAACCAGCTGGTGGCCAACGAGACTTACTCGGCGGCCTCGGCCACCCTGCGGGAGTTTCCCGCCAACCTGCCCGTGTGGCGGGCCTCCTGCATGAACTGCCATGACACACACACCGTTCCGGGGGCCAAGCGCCTGGCGCGGGAGGGGACGGACAGCACGGCTACCCCGAAGGCGGGAGGCAATTCGGCCCAGGAAGAAACCTGCTACCAGTGCCATACCACCGTCGCGCTCAGCGCCATCACCGGGAGCGGCACCACCGTGCCCAATATCCGCAGCGACTTCCTGCTGGCGCGCCACATGCCCATCACCACCCTCGACCAGGGCGGCGGCACGGAAGTGCATGAGATCGGCACCGGACCGGCGCCGGGATTCACCGAACTGGGCGTGAATTGCGCAACCACCAACGCTACCAACCGCTGCGGCGCCGATTTCATCGAATCCCGGACACGGCTCAACAGCCGGCACGCCGAATGCACCGACTGCCACAATCCCCATCGCGTCATCAAGTCCCAGAACGGGATTCCGGGCCCCCTGAATCCGGCCGTCACCAATGCCAAGGCGGGCACTCACCGGCACGAGGATGCGGCCGGTTACACGCACACGAATGTCGTCTCCGGGGTGTTGCGGGGCGCTTGGGGCGTCGAGCCCGTCTATTCCTCGACTTCCTTCCACGAGCTGCCCAACGCCAGTTCGTTCCAGGTGAAGCGCGGCGATCCGGGCCCCTCGGCGGCCACCGACGTGGGCGCTCCCTACGTGACCCGGGAGTACCAGATCTGTATGAAGTGCCACTCCAACTACGGCTACCCTGACGACGACAACACCTATCCGAACACGCTTACCCGGCCCCAGCTGGGCGGCCCGGGATTGACGCCCGCGGCTCGGGCCAGTGATGCCCGCAACCATACCACCTACACCAACCAGGCCAAGGAATTCCAGGCGCCGCTTACGCACCAGGGAACGGTGAACAGCCGGGGATCGGAGGCCGGGGCGGCGCCGGCCTACAACAACAACAACCACCGTTCCTGGCACCCGGTGATGAACCCCACCGGCCGCACCGCGGCCGCCCGCGGCGGCAACACGGGTCCCTGGCGCACGCCCTGGAGCAATGCCGTGGGCACCAACACGATGTACTGCTCCGACTGCCACGGCACGGACACCGCGGCGACCACCGTGATGCCCAACGGCAACACCAACACCAACGAGGACGGCAACCCCTGGGGGCCCCACGGCTCGGCCAACAACTTCATCCTGAAGGGCACCTGGAACCAGCTCTCGGGCACCGGCCAGGGCAATACCCTGTGCTTCAAGTGCCACAACCCGGCCAACTATGCCGACCGAAACGGCGCGGGGACCGGATTCAACACCGACCGGGGCGACGGGCACGGGATCCACGCCGACCGGATCGGCAACCGGGTGGTGCGCTGCTCCTGGTGCCACGTGGCGGTGCCCCATGGCTGGAAGAACATGGCCCTGCTGGTCAACCTGAACGACGTGGGACTGGAGGTGGGCGTTCCCATCGGCACCCAGGTGCGGAACAACACCACCGCGGGCTACACCAACGGGCCGTACTACATGAACGCCATGAACAAGGTCCGCAATTTCCGCTCCAGCGGGCAGTGGGTGGAGACGGACTGCGGATCGGCGGGGCCGCCGGGCAATGGCCAGTCGGGGCGGAACTGGATGCGCGACAGCAACGAAAACTGCGCCAATCCCCCTTGATCGAACCAGCCACGCCGGAGGGGGGACCGGCCGGCGGCCTGCGCCGCGGCGCGCCGCCATCAGAATCCTCTGCCACCCCTATGTCTTCCATGCAGGTACGCATCGAGGCCGCTCTCAAGGCGTTGGCCTCCCTCAAGCTTACCCTGGTCATCCTCGTTGCCCTGGCGGCGGGGATCGTCGTGTCCTACAACAGCGAGGTTCGCACCACCTGGGCCCTGGTGGTGCCCCTGGTCCTGTTCGCCGCCAATCTCGCCGCGGCCGTGGCCACCAACGGGATATTCCGCCGGCAGACGGCGCTGCTGGTGTTTCATCTCGCCTTGATCACCATCGTGCTGCTGGTGGCGGCGGGGCGCCTCACTTACCTCAAGGGACAACTTGAATTGGCCGAGGGCGAGACCTTCTCCGGGTTTCTCAAACAGCAGGAAGCGGGGCCGTTCCACTGGTCCCGGCTGGACCGGATTTCCTTCGTCAACGAAGGCTTTCGCATCCAGTACGCCCCCGGCGTGCGCCGGGGGAGGACCGAGAACGTGGTGGCCTGGCAGGACGGCTCGGGACAGTGGCAGCGCGGCGTGATCGGGGATCAGGATCCCCTAGTGCTCCGAGGGTACCGTTTTTACACCAGCTTCAACAAAGGCTTTGCCCCGACCTTTCTCTGGCATGCGAGAGGCGGCGGAGAGCCCCAGTTCGGGACCATCCATCTGCCGTCCTATCCCATCCATGAGTACCGCCAGGCCCTGGAGTGGCAGCCGCCGGGGAGCCGCCAGACGCTGTGGACCCAGCTCCAATTCGACGAGGTGATCCTCGATCCCGAGCGGCCGTCGGAATTCCGGCTGCCCCGGGATCACACCCTGGTGGTGCGCGCGGGGGGCGAGCGCCGGGAACTACAGCCGGGCGACCGTCTCGAACTTCCCGACGGTACCCTGGAGTACCGGGGATTGCGAAGCTGGATGGGATACACCGTGTTCTACGACTGGACCCTGCCATGGCTGTTCGCCGCCTGCGCGGTGGCGGTGGGCAGCCTCGGCTGGCATTTCTGGGGCAAGTTTTCGGCCAGGCCCTGGGACCAATAGCCCATGGAACTGGAACTGGGAGTCCTGTGGGCGGCCATCGTGTTTTACGTCCTGGGAGGATCCCTCGCGATCCTGAGCGTGGTGCTGAAGAAGCGCCCGGAGCGCACTGTTCTTGCCCTGCTCGCTACGGGCCTCGCGCTGCATACGCTTGCTCTGGGGGTCCGCTGGGAGCGCGTGGGTCACGGGCCATTCATCACCATGTTCGAGATCCTGTCCAGCAATATCTGGAGCCTGACGGTCGCGTTCCTGCTCGCCTACTGGCGCATTCCCCAAGTGCGCCCGGCCGCGGCGGTGGTGATGCCGATCCTGTTCGTGATGATGGGCTGGCTGATGCTGACCCATCCGGGCGAGGGGCATTTCCCCCCCACCTACCGCACCGTCTGGCTCTACATCCACATCGGTTTCGGCAAGGTGTTCCTGGGCGCGGTGCTGGTGGCGGTGGGAATCTCCGGTGTGATCCTGTTGCGCTCGGCGGGCATCGGCGTGGAGAAATTTTCCCCGTTGCCCGACAGCGGCCGGCTCGACGAGTTGTCATTCCGGCTGATGGCGGTGGGACTGATCTTCGAGACCCTGATGCTGGTGGCAGGCGCCATCTGGGCCCAGGATGCGTGGGGCCGCTACTGGGCGTGGGATCCCCTGGAGACCTGGGCCTTCCTGACCTGGCTCGCGGTGGCGTTTGCCATCCATGCCCGCCTCACTTTCAAGACCCAACCTCAGACCGGCGCGATCATGATCGTCGCCGTGTTCGTGCTCGCGTTCCTCACGTTTTTTGGCGTGCCGTTCATTTCCACCTCGCCCCACAAGGGCGCGGTCTAGACTCGGACTCGTTCCGTGTTTCCGGTTGCTGAAGATTCCGCGGCGCGCCGCCTGGCGACCGGCTGGCTGGCCCTGGCGGTCGCCGCCCTGGGGGCGTCGGGGGTGTTCGCGCTGCTCCTGGTGCTGTCGCGCACCCCCGGTCTTGGCGCCGTTTTTCCGGGCCACGATTTCTTTTTCCCGGCGCTGGTGCTGCACGTCAGCCTCTCGGTCCTGATCTGGTTCCTCTCCTTCGCCGGAGTGCTGTGGAGCGCCGGGTTGTCGCCCAGGGCCCTGTGGCTGGGCTGGGCGGGACTCTGGTTATGCGTCGCAGGCGCGGTGCTGGTGGTGGTGTCGCCCCTGGCGGGAAGCGGCGAGGCGCTGGTGAACAACTATGTGCCGGTGCTCCATAATTCGGTATTCCTCACCGGACTCGCGCTGTTTGGCGCCGGCTTCGGCGCGACCCTGGTACGCGCCCTGTGGGCCGGGCGGCGGCCGGCGGCGGGCGTTGCGCAGGTATCCCACACCGGCCTCATGTGCGGGGCGCTCGCGGCGGTCCTTGCCGGGATTTCTCTCGGCTGGTCCGCGGCGGCGTTGCCGGACTTCCTGCCTCCCGCGGCGTATTACGAAGCGCTGTTCTGGGGAGCGGGGCATGGGATGCAGTTCATGCACACGCTGCTGATGCTGGTGGTGTGGCTGGCGCTGGCTTCCCGAGCCGGCGCGCCACGGCGGGGAGCGCTGGTGCTTCTGGTGCTGGGCGTGGTGCCGGCGACGCTGGCGCTGTGGATCCACGCCACCTATATCCCGGCGAGTAAGGAGTTCCGCCACGCATTCACCCTGCTGATGTCCTGGGGCACCTGGATCGCGGCCGCGCCTCTGGGACTGATGCTGGCATGGCGCGCCCTCAAGGCCGGCGCGCCGGAGGATGGCCCGGGCCGGGTTGCCCTGCTGCTGTCCATTCTCCTGTTCGCGTTTGGCCTGGCCGTGGGGGCCATGATCCGCCATGACAATGCCATGGTTCCGGCCCATTACCATGGCGTGATCGGGGCGGTGACGCTGGCATACATGGCGTTTGCCCTGCGCCTGCTGCCGGTCCTGGGCTTACGGCCACCGGCGGCGCGCGCGGCCCGTTGGCAGGCCTGGGCCTACGGCGGCGGCACGTTGCTGATGGCCGCCGGGCTGGCGTGGTCCGGCGGGCATGGGGTGTCGCGCAAGACCGCCGGCGCCCAGCAGCTTCTCGACGGTGCTGCCGAAACCGCGGGTATGGCGGTGATGGGTGTCGGCGGCTTGGTGGCGGTGGCAGGAAGCCTGCTGTTCGTGATCCTGGTGTTTCGCGCCATGGTGGCGCGCCGGGAGCTGGGGGCCAGCGGGCCGTCCGCCGCGCCCATGGATCGACGGCCCCTGGCGCTGGGGCTCACGCTCGGCCTGATCCTGATGACCGGCACCCTGGTGACGCTGTTGCCGGGCGCCGGATTGGGACCCGGTGTCCGGGTGCAGGCCCCGCCCACTGATCCCCGGCGCGATCCCGGCGGACACGCTGCGGAAAAGCGCCGCGCCGAAATCAAGGCGCGCTTCGAGCAGGCGGTGGTGATGCTGCATGCCAAGCAGTATGAGTACGCAGCCGCCGCCCTGCACCGGGTGCTGGAACTGGATTCCACCATCCCCGAGGCCCACGTCAACATGGGCTTTGCCATGATCGGGCTCCAGCGTTTCGATGTCGCAAGGGATTTTTTCGAGGGCGCCATCGCGTTGCGCCCCATGCAGGCCAACGCCTATTACGGACTGGCGGAGGCTTTGGAGGGCACGGGAGATCTGGCGGGCGCCATGGGTGCCATGCGCACCTATGTCCACCTTTCGTCCGCGGACGATCCGTTCCTGCCCAGGGCCCGGGCGGCAATCTGGGAGTGGGAAACCCAGCGCGACGTCGCGAAGGGTGCAACCCCGCCGCCGGCGCAATCCCGCAAGTAACTGTCGGGAATCGGAAACATCCTGCCGCGGCAGGGCTCCCGTCGGGTATAATTGCAGACTTTTTTGATTCGGAATCGATGGCATGCTGGAAGTGACTCAACTCGAGTGCGTGCGGGGCGATCGCCGCCTGTTCTCGGATCTGAGTTTTGCGCTGGGCCCCGGCGAGCTGCTCCAGGTGCGGGGACCCAATGGCGCCGGCAAGACCAGCCTGTTGCGGATGCTCTGCGGCCTGATGCTTCCGGCCCATGGGGAGATCCGCTGGAACGGATCTTCCATCAAGGAGCTGGGCGAGAACTATTACCGGGACGTGACCTACCTGGGCCACCTGCCGGCGGTGAAGGATGAACTCACGGCGGAGGAAAACCTGCGCATTTCCAGCGGCCTCGACGGCATCGAGATCGAGCGCCAGGAGGCCTACGCTGCCCTCAAGACCATGGGACTGCAGGGACGCGAAACGCTTTCGGCCAAAGTGCTGTCCGCGGGCCAGCGCCGGCGCGTGGCGCTGGGGCGGCTGCTGGTGTGCGGGACCGCGCTGTGGGTGCTGGACGAGCCGCTCACGGCCCTTGACCGCTCCGCTGCTGGCCTGGTGCAGTCCCTTATCGCGGGCCACCTGGAGAAGGGCGGCGTCGCCGTCCTTACCACCCACCATGACCTGCACCTGCAGAGCCGTCATCTCGAGCTGGGGACGTGAGAGTCGAGGGCACGCTCTCCCTGGTCGCCTACGTGATCCGGCGCGATCTGCTGCTCGCCATGCGCCGGCGCGCCGACGTGCTGACGACCCTGTTTTTTTTTGTGATCGTGGTGAGCCTGTTTCCCCTGGGCGTGGGGCCCGACCCGAACCTGCTGCGCACCATGGCGCCGGGCGTGGTCTGGGTGGCGGCGCTGCTCGCTTCCATGCTCTCCCTGGGGCGGCTGTTTTCGGCGGATTACCTGGACGGGACCCTGGAGCAGATGATGCTCACGCCCCAGCCCCTGTCCCTCATGGTGCTGGGCAAGGTGGCCGCCCACTGGCTGGTGTCGGGCGTGCCCCTAGTGCTCATCTCCCCGGTCCTGGGACTGCAGTTCAACCTGGATCTGGAGGCACTCATGGTGTTGGTGGCGTCCCTGATCCTGGGCACGCCGGTGCTGTCCATCATCGGCGCCATCGGGGCGGCCCTTACCCTGGGGCTGCGGGGGGGCGGCGTGCTGCTGTCGCTGCTGGTGCTGCCCCTGTACATCCCCGTGCTGATCTTCGGCGCGGGCGCGGTGGACGCGAGCCTCTCGGGCCTCGCGTTCCAGGCGCACCTCTCCCTGCTCGGCGCATTCACGGTTTTCGCTCTGCTGTTCGCCCCCTGGGCCACGGCGGCGGCGCTTCGCATTTCCATGGAGTGACATGGCGAACATAGCCTGGTTCAAGTATTCGTCGCCGGCGAGTTTCTACTTTCTCGCCGGCCGCATGATCCCCTGGTTCGCGGCCCTGGCCGCGGTGCTCACGGTGGCGGGCCTCTACATCGGCTTCTTCAAGGCGCCCACGGATTTTCAGCAAGGGGAGGCCTACCGCATCATCTTCATCCATGTGCCCGCGGCATGGATGTCCATGTTCATTTACGTCGTGATGGCGTGCTGGGCCGCGCTCGGCCTCGCCTTCAATACCCGGCTCTCCTTCATGATGGCGAGCGCCCTGGCGCCCACCGGCGCCCTGATGACCTTCCTGGCCCTGTGGACGGGCTCCTGGTGGGGCAAGCCCATGTGGGGCACCTGGTGGGTGTGG
>DKBC01000313.1:7296-7758 GCA_002451065.1 Betaproteobacteria bacterium UBA6910 | reverse complement strand
GGGCGATGAGGGCGGCTTTGCCCCGAACCTTCCGACCAACGAATCAGCCATTCAGCTGATCATGGAAGCCATCGAAAAGACGGGCTATCTCCCGGGTTCCGACGTCGCCATCGGCCTTGACTGCGCCGCCAGCGAATTCTACCGGGACGGCCGCTACGTCCTGGAGGGGGAAGGAAAAGAACTCAGCGCGGCGGAACTTGCGGAGCACCTGGNNATCATCAGCATCGAGGACGGCATGAGCGAGGGGGACTGGGAGGGCTGGAAGCTGCTCACCCAGCGCTTGGGCAAGTCGGTTCAACTGGTGGGGGACGACGTGTTCGTCACCAACACCCGGATACTCAGGGAAGGAATCGCGCAGGGTGTCGCCAACTCGATCCTTATCAAGGTGAACCAGATCGGCACCCTGACCGAAACCCTGGACGCCATCGAGATGGCGAAGCGCTCCGGCTATACCGCCGTCAT
>DKBC01000313.1:0-7276 GCA_002451065.1 Betaproteobacteria bacterium UBA6910 | reverse complement strand
CCAGCTCCTGCGCATCGAGGAGGACCTGGGCGATGCCGCGATTTATGCAGGGCGGGAGGCCTATTACCAGATCAAGTAGCCGTGGCCGGGCGCGACGCTGAAGCCGCCAGTTCCGGGGTCGAGGGAGACCCGGAAAACCGGCAGCGCCTCGAGGGGTGGAGCTCGCGCCAGTGAGGATGCTGGCCCTCGCCCTGGTCGCCTTGGTCGGGCTGCTGCAGTATCCCTTGTGGTTCGCGAAAGGCGGCTGGATTCAAGTCTGGGAAGTGGATCGGGCGTTGCAGAAGCAGCACGGTCTCAACCAGACCCTCTCCCTGCGCAACGCAGCCCTGGACGCCGACGTCCAGGATCTCAAGCAGGGCACCGACGCCATCGAGGAGCGAGCCCGCAGCGAGCTCGGCATGATCCGCGACGATGAGGTTTTCTTCCAGGTGGTGCGCGGCGGCGCCGCGGCCCCCGGGGGCCGCTGACTTCAGTTGACGGCAATGGCGCGCGGCGTTTCGGGCCCGGCAGCCTGGCGTGCCGTGGCGCGCCTCAGCATCTCGCTCCAGACGCTCCCGGGATCCTCGGAAAAAATAGTTTCCGCGTCGGCGCGCACCACATACCAGTCTCCCCGAGCGATCTCGTGCTGGAGTTGTCCGGGAGCCCATCCTGAGTAGCCGGCATAGACCCGAAGATCCGCCGTCGGGTTCGCGCGGCGCAGCAATTGCGCCAGGACCGTCGGATCGAAGCTGAGGTGCAAGTCCGGCAGTACCTTCAGCGCTCCCTCCGGCTGATCGGCGGACCGGAACGCGTAGACCAGCAATTGGGGCGACACCGGACCGCCGAAGAACACCGCCGCATCGGAGTCCCTGAGCTTCTCGTTGTCCGGAAATACCGCGCTCAACAGCAGCGGCGTCGGGCGATTGATGATCACCCCCACGGGGCTACCCCCAGCGTGCTGCGTGACCAGCACCACGGTGTGGCGGAAATTTGGGTCCGCAAGCTGGCGCTTTGCCACCAGGAACACGCCGTTCGGAACCTCCTCCGTTTTCTCGGGTTCCGCGGTCGCAGCCCCCGTGGTGCCCAACATGAGAAGGGCGAGGATCCCGAGGACGCCGGTCATGCCGGGGATGTGGAGCGCGCAGCGCGAGAAACCGGAATGATCGGTCACGACTTGGCGTTGGCCGGGGAAGTGCTCCGGGCGCGCACGAAATCCAGGAACAGCTCGAGGGGAAGCGGGCGGCTCACCAGATATCCCTGAATCATGTCGCACGCGAGGTCGCGCAGGCGCGAGGCAATGTCCTGCGTCTCCACTCCCTCGGCCACCACGAACATGTCCAGGGCGTGGGCCAGGTCGATCATGGACCGTACCAGCTTCTCGTTGCGTTCCACGGTCAGCATGTCGCGGACGAAGCGCATGTCGATCTTGAGTTCGTCCAGGGGCAGGTCCTTGAGGCGGGCCATGGACGAATAACCCGTGCCGAAATCATCCATGGCGAGCAACAGTCCCATGTCCTTGAAACGCGTCAGGGACTGGAGCGACGAGGCGGCCTGATCCATCATCGCGCTCTCCGTCAGCTCCAGGGTGATGTTGTCCGGAGACACCCCCCACAGCCTGAGGGAGCGGGCAATAAGCTCCGGCAGCTGGGGCTCCCGTAAATTCTGCGCCGAGATGTTTATGCTCACGTTCAGCTGGAGTCCGGCGCGCCACATCATTCCGCAATGGCGGACCGCGGTGTTGCAGATCCACTCCGTGAGGGGCTCGATCAGGCCGGTGCGCTCGGCAATGAGCACGATCCTGTCCGGCCGGACGAATCCCGCTGGGCCGCGGTTCCAGCGCAGCAGGGCCTCGGCACCGCGCACCACGCCGGTCTTGAGATCCACCAGGGGCTGATAAAAAATCTCCAGCTCATTTTCCTGAATTGCCTTGTGAAGCGCGGCGTGGAGGTCGATCGAGCTGCTCTCCGCTTCCGCCGCGGACTCGAAATAGGCGATGCCTTCCGACTTGTCGCGGGCGGCTCGCATGGCGAGATTCGCTTCCCGCAAAACCGTGTCGGGGTCGCCGTCCCGATCCTTGCGCACCGCCACGCCTATTGCCGGAGTGGGCAATACTTCGTGACCGGCGAGGCTGATGGGTTCGCGCAAGGCGCGCATGATCCGCTGCAAAGCAAGGGTCAAGTGCCCATGGGAAGGCAGGTGAGAGAGCAGACAGACCAATTCGGTGCGGCTGACCTCGGCTACGGCGTCGCTGTCCCGCAGTGCGAGAGCCAGCCGGTGCATCTGCTCCCCGGAAGCTGCGTCTCCCGCCCGGTAACCGAGGGCGCCGTCCAGGTGGGACACGAAATCCAGATTGACGACGATGACTGCGATGACCGACAGCGTTCCCTGCTCGGGCTGCATCTCGTGCCGCAGGCGGTCGTGGAAAGCGGCGTAGGTCAGGAGCTGGGCCATGAAAAAGGGTCCTACGTCCTCTGGTCCGGAAACGCGGCGCGCCCCGGCGTATTGCTTGCGCCGGGAGGAGGGCCCTCGGAGCAGCAGGCGCTAGAGATAGTATTCTTGCGGGTCAATGCCGTAGGCCCCGAATTCGAGGGGCCGTGTGATTTCGATGACGGGAGCGCCCGCCGGCCGGGGCTGGTCCAGGTCCAGCAGACGCGGCTCCGGGCAGCGCCGCTTCTTGGGATCCAGCAGCACCATCACCTTGGGCTTCAGGCGGCGAACCCGGTTGTTCTCTAGGACCACGCCCACCTCGCCCGATGAGAGCTCGACCAGGCTACCCACCGGGTGCACGCCCAAGCACTGAATGAATTCTTCGATCAGGTCGTCCTGGAACAGCCGGCCCTTCAACTCCGACATCGTCCTCAGTGCGGCATGGGGAGGCAGGGCGGGCGCGAACGCCTGGTGGCTGATGAGGTCTTCATAGGTGTCCACGATACCGGCGATCCGGCCGTAAATTCCGATCTGGGGACCGCGAAGACCCCGCGGATAGCCGCTGCCATCTTCCCGCTCGTGATGGGTCGTGGTCATTTCCATGATGACCGCCGGAACCCACGGCTGGCGGGAAAGCAGCTCGCTGCCCAGCTCCACGTGGGTCTTCCACATCCGGTGCTCGTCTCCGCTGAGGGGAGTCTTCTTGGCGATCAGCTGCGGCGGAAGCTTGAGCTTCCCGATATCGAGCAGCAGCCCCCCCATGCCGAGCAGCAGGAGTTCGTCCCGGGGAAATCCCAGGTGCCTTCCGAAGGCGAGAATGTAGATGGAAAGATCGATGGCCCGGCCCCAGGTCTGGGAGTCGACTTCCCTGAGCTTCTGCAGCAAGAAAAGGGCGTCGGGGTTGCGAATGATACTGTCCGTCATCCCCTGCATCGCCTCCTCGAACCGGGTTCGGTCAAGGACGCGGTCGCTCATGAGATCGCCCTCTATCCCCCGGATCAGCTGGAGGACGTTGTCCCGGACTTCGCGCGCCGTCTTGAGCTCCTGCGCGAGGGGTGCCGCATCCTGGTACTCCACGGCGTGGGGATGGCGGAAGCGGGCTCTGGGTTGGCCGGCCTCGGCGAGTTCAGGAGGTCGCAGCGTTTTCAGGTGAGCGACGACGCTGCCCACGGACTTGTCGGGATCAACGAAAACGTGCCGGGAATATTTGCCGAGTTCCTCGATCTCGTTGGGCCCGCGCACCAGCACCCCCTCCAGCAGGAACGGTGTTCCGAGCCACGGCCGATCCAGCTCGCAGACAAACATGCCTGGCTTCAGATCGTGAATGGGGACCTTGATCTTGTTCACTCGGGAAGATAGGCGCTGAAGGGGTTGCGAAGGCGTGGCCGGCGGGCTGGCGCCCATCATAGCGGCTGGGAAAACTGCGGGCAACCAAGCAATGGGATGACCGCAAGGCAAACGCGCTTTCAGATCGAGCGATGGCCTGCGATGCCCTTAGGTGCCTGGATTTGGCTCCCCGACCTGGGCTCGAACCAGGGACCTGCGGATTAACAGTCCGTCGCTCTACCGACTGAGCTATCGGGGAATTTCGAGGCTGCTAATGGTAAAGGCTGAGCCCTGATTGGTCAATGGAACGTGCGGATCTCCGCCCGTGTAGCCGGCCTTCGCCGGCGTCGAAAAAGGATTCGGTGCCGGCCGGGAGAGGGCGCGGTACTCACTGATCCCTCCCCGCCATGGCGAACCGGAAACGACGCAACGCAATCGGATGCGCAGAAGCGCGTTGAGTTGCTGAGCGCCCCGGTCACTGCCGGCGCCATGCGGTGAACGCGGCTCCGACAGGAAAAAAAAGCGCAGCCGAAGCTGCGCTATCGACAATTCACCCCAAGGAGAGGGTGTGTGGAGACGACAAAATGTAACCGTTAGCGGCCCGCCTGTGTCGTGTGATCCCGGGAGTTGCTCTCGCCGCCTCCCATCTCGGACGGCAGCTGGCGGTTCGCGTGTTCCGCGGCCTCCCAAGGCTCGAAGCCTTCCTCGATGGCGGACCAATAAAGCTGTTTCCAGGCGAACGTTGGATCAGAGTGTTCCATGGTACGGCTGTTCAGAATTCAACCACGTTGACCTTGGTAAAGCAATTTGCGTGCCCCGAAATTGACAAAATGCAGGATTAGCCGTAACGCTTTGATTTTCAGTATTTGTTCACGGGAAGACTTGAAACCTTCCAAACTGGCAGATTCCCAGTTCTGAAAAACTGCCCTGCGCATTTTTCCCAATTTTGCCCAATGAGTCGGAAACTGCCCCAGGAGGACGCGGCGTATGGGGCAAAAATCCGGCCCGGTGTGGAATCCAACCGAAATATTCCGACGGCGTAAACCGATCTTGCGCTCCGGAATGGAAACCCAGCCCAGATTCGGCCTCAAGCGTCGCGTCACGCCTCACCGGGGCCGGCTCACTTGAAAACGCTTAGAACCCCGGTATATCCGTAGAGGCGGTCGCAGGAAATCTCACCGTTGCAGAAAAACCCGACCAGCGGAAGGTCGCCGAACACTTCCTGCAGCGATTTGAGCTCCGCGGAATCGGCTCCGAAAAGGTGCTGCCCCCGTCCCAGGCAGGAGAAATACACGCCGCCCCGGGGCGCCGGCCCCGCGCGCTCCCTCAATTCCAGCAGCATGCGCTTGAGATCGGCGCGGGCCCCCACCGGGTCGCGGCGGCAAAAGCGGATCAACTGTCCCGGCGAGAGCACCTCGCCCACCGCGAGCAGCCGGTTCCCGGGATCGAACCCCACCACGTTGCGGACCAGGTAATCGCCGCGGTCGGAGCCGGCCACCGGGAGCGCGGCGCCGATGTAGCGGGCTGCCTGTTCCAGGTCCCGGGACAGGATCTCGCCGATTTCCTCGGCGAACACATCTAACGCAGGGCGATGATCAAGGCTGACTACGATGTTGCGCTCACACTCGGTGACCTCGTGGGTCTCGCCGAAGGGGAGGCAGCTCTGGGTCAGATGGGTGGCCACCGAGACCTCGGGCGAGAACAGCACCCCCGAGATGCCCCCCGAGGTGACGTGATCGGCGACCTGCGCGTAGTCCCCACGGCTCGAGGTCAGGCCTCCCACCAGGAACCCGTCGTTTAGCGCGGCGGCGAGCCGGGTGACCAGCTCGGGCACCATCGGGTTGCGCGGATCGCCGTGAACCATGCCAAAGCGGCAGCCGGTGGTTCGAATCCAGTCTCCGTGAACGGTCAGAAAATCGTCGAGGCCGGAGGCCACGTTATGGAAGACCCGGAAGCTTCCTTCCGGAAAAGCTCCGGCCATGACGCTCAAGGCGGGCTGCTCGTGGTACTCCGTTCCTGGGGCGCTGATCCCGACGCCCACGGAACCCACCCAGTGGGGGACGCCGCTCCGGGCGCGCAGGCGCGTCAGGATCTCTGCAAGATGGGACGCGAACTGATCGCTGGCGTACAAGAAGCCCAAATTGGCTTGCCCAGCGATTGCTCCCAAATGGCGGGCGCATTCGTCCGCGGCCTCCCGGGCGCCGGCGCTGGCGGAATGGGCAACGGCAAATCGATTCATGGGCGGTGTTACCTCACGGAGAATCAGTGACCGGTCCCCGGGGGGTGAGGGCGGCCGCGAAGCAGTTGCCCGGGGCGGACTTCGCCGCTAGGCTTGTCGCAGGCAGATTCCACGCCCTTCCCGGCCAATTTCCTTTCGGCAGCGGCGGGCGCGCCGGGTTCCTTGTCGAAGGCTAGAAATCCTGACGCAAGAACCCCTGGCAGGTCCGCCGACCGGGAGAACCCCTCACCATGGCCCACGGCGAGTCCCTTCACTTGGATCTCAAGCCGTCGCGCCGCTTAGTCGCGGGGCTGCTGAGTGCCCATGCCGTCGGCGCTATTCTGCTGCTGCCGCTGACCCTTCCGCTCTGGGCGAAACTGGCCGGAATCGCCGGATTGTCCGCAAGCCTGGCTTATTACTTGCTGAGTGACGGTCTGCGACGACTGCCCCGATCCGTGGTCGGCCTGGTCCTGCGAAGAGATCGGGACGAGGGTCTGAGCTGCGAGATCAGGCTCGGGAACGGGCAGCGCTTCCTGGGCCGCGTTCTGGGCACCACCCTGGTGGTCCCCGCGCTGGTGGTGCTAAGGGTGCGGGCGGAAGCTCTCCGCCTCCCCCGGACCGTTGTGGTACCCGGCGATGCCCTGGAGCCGGAAGATCTCAGGACCCTGCGCGTGATGCTTCGCTGGGGCTTCCGGGCAGCGCGGCCCTGAATTCCGGGCTGCGCCCCGTGGCGGGAGTCCTCTGCAGCACAGTGTCATTCGCCTTGCGCATCATTTCCGGGTAGTCGCGACTGAAGTGCAGGCCGCGGCTTTCACGCCGGGCCATGGCACAGCGCACGATGACGTCGGCAGTCACCACGAGATTGCGCAGTTCGAGCAGGTCGTGGGTGACCCGGAAATTGGCGTAATACTCGTTAATCTCCTCGGAAAGCAGGCGGATGCGATGGCTGGCCCGCTCCAGGCGCTTGTTGGTCCTGACGATCCCCACGTAGTCCCACATGAACCGGCGCAACTCATCCCAGTTATGGGAGATAACGATTTCCTCGTCCGCGTCGGTGACCCGGCTCTCGTCCCAGGCGGGCAGGGAAACCGGCGCGGGAGGGGAGCGGCTCAGAATTTCGGCGGCGCACGCCCGCCCGAACACCAGGCACTCGAGCAGAGAGTTGCTGGCCAGGCGGTTGGCCCCATGCAGCCCGGTATGGGCGGTTTCTCCGACCGCGTAGAGATTTTCGACATCGGTGCGCGCCGCCAGATCGGTGACGATGCCTCCGCAAGTGTAGTGGGCCGCCGGCACCACCGGGATGGGCTGGCGGGTGATGTCGATGCC
>DKBC01000307.1 GCA_002451065.1 Betaproteobacteria bacterium UBA6910 | reverse complement strand
CGTGGCCCTCGCCACCGGGCTGGGCCAGCTCGCGTTCACCATCCTGTTCGGATTCGCGCTCACCCTCGCCCTGGGCAAGGACTGGCTCACCGCGCTGTACATCGCGGTGGCGCTCACCTTCTCCAGCACCATCATCATCGTCAAGCTGCTCTCCGACAAGCGGGAGCTGGATACCCTTCACGGGCGCATCGCGGTGGGCTTCCTCATCGTCCAGGACATCGCAGTGGTCCTGGCCATGATGGCCATGAGCGCCCTGAGCAGAGCCGGTGCCGAGACCCCGGGACTGGAGCTCGCGGCATCTCTCGCGGCCCGGCTTGGCGGCGCGGCGCTCATTCTGTTCCTCCTGATGCGCCACGTGCTGCCACCGTTGGTGGAGCGCATGGCCCGCTCCCAGGAACTCCTCCTGGTGTTCGCCATTGCCTGGGGCACCGCGCTGGCGGCCCTGGGAGAGTGGGCGGGGTTCAGCAAGGAGGCGGGGGCCTTCCTGGCGGGCTTCACCCTCGCCTCCACCGCCTACAAGGAGGCGGTAAGCGCGAGGCTTACCAGCATCCGCGATTTCCTTCTGCTGTTCTTTTTCCTCGACCTGGGCGCCAAGCTGGAGTTCTCCACGCTGGGCGTGGAGTTGTGGCCGGCAGCGGTGCTCTCGCTGTTCGTGCTGGTGGGCAACCCCCTGATCGTCATGGCCATCATGGGTTACATGGGCTATCGCAGCCGTACCGGGTTCCTGGCGGGCCTCACCGTTGCGCAGATCAGCGAGTTCTCCATCGTGTTCGTCGCCATGGGCATAGGCCTCGGCCACGTGAGCATCGAAGCCTTGAGCCTCACCACCCTGGTGGGGATCGTCACAATTGCCCTGTCGACTTATATGATTCTTTATTCTCACCGGCTTTACGATCGCTTGGCGCCCTGGCTGGGGCCTTTCGAGCGGCGGCAACCATTCCGCGAACTGGCCGTGGAGCGGGATCCTCGGCCGAAACGCCGCGTCGACGTCGTGGTGTTCGGCCTCGGGCGCTACGGGAGCCGGCTTGCGGCAAGCCTCGGGAAATCCGGCCTGGAGGTTATGGGCGTGGACTTCGACCCCGAAGTGCTCCGCGATGTGCGCCTGGACGGTGTGAGCGCGCGCTTCGGCGACGCAGAGAGCACCGATTTCCTGGAAACTCTGCCCTTGGGCGAGGTGCGCTGGGCAGTAAGCACCCTGCCCGGAATGGACTCCAACCGGGCTCTCCTGCATGCTCTCGTGGAGGCGCGCTTTGGCGGGGAGATCGCCGTGGTGGCCCGCGAAGAGCAGCAGGGGCTCGCCCTCAAGCAGGCCGGTTTTCCGACGGTGCTCTATCCCTTCAAGGACGCCGCGGACTTCGCGGCGCGGGAACTCGCCACCCTCATCACGACGGAGAAGGCCCAGCCATGAATGCGATCCGACGAATCCTCGCCGCCACCGACCTTTCGGGCCCCGCCCGCCACGCCGTGGAGCGCGCCGCCTGGCTCGCCCGGGAGCAACCGGGAGCCCAGCTGACCCTCTGCCATGTATTTAACCTCCCGGCGCTGGAGCACTTCCGGCGCATCATGGACGGAGGCAGCGAGAACGTGGAACGGTCCCTGCTGGCGGGAGCGGAAGAGGATCTGGCGCAGATCGCCCGCGAGACCGGGGAGAGCCATGGGCTCGCCGCGCCGCTCACCCGCCTTTCCGTGGGCCGGGCGCTCGACGACATTCCCGCCGCCGCCCGGGAGCTCGACGCCGACCTGCTGGTCATGGGAGCGCGAGGCGCGCATTTCGTGCGCGAATTCCTCCTGGGCAGCACCACGGAGCGGGTGCTGCGGCGCGTGCGCTGCCCGGTGCTGGCGGTCAAGCAGCGCCCCCACGAGTCCTACCGGCGGGTGCTGGTGCCGGTGGATTTCTCAGCCTACACGGCGCCCGCGATCCGGCTGGCGCGGGCCCTCGGCCCCGACGCCGAGATCACCCTGTTTCACAGCTTCGAGGTGGAGTTGGAGGGAAAGATGCAGTTCGCGGGCGTGGCCGAAGACACCATCCGGCAATACCGGGCGCGGGCGCGCCAGGCCGCCATCGACGCCATGGAGACGCTGCTGGCGTCCGTCGCCGGCGGGCCGCTCGCGCCGATGGTGGTTCACGGACCGGCCAGTACCGGCATCCTCGAGGCCGAACAGAACGTCGGCGCGGACCTGGTCGTCATGGGCAAGCACGGCCAGACCTTGATGGAGGAACTGCTGCTCGGGAGCGTGACCAAACACGTGCTGGCGCACTCGAGCTGCGACGTGCTGGTTTCCGGGGCGAGCGCTTGAGGAAGCGCGGCGATCCCGCCCGATTGCGCTAAAATGCGGCCCTGCCGCAACGGCGCCGGCGGGACCGACCTCATCGGGACGCATCCCGCAGCGCGATCCAGTGCCGCAGAAACGGAGAACCATGTCCCAGCGAAAGCGCGTCCTTGATATCAAGGTCCTGGACCCGCGACTCAAGCAACATCCGCCGGCCTACGCCACTTCCGGGTCCGCCGGCCTGGACCTGCGGGCCTGCATCGAGCATGTCATGACCATCGCCCCGGGGCAGGCGGACCTGGTGCCCACCGGAATCGCCATTCACCTGGAGGACCCGGGGCTCGCCGCCATGATCCTTCCCCGCTCCGGGCTCGGCCACAAGCACGGCATCGTCCTCGGCAACCTAGTCGGTCTGATCGACTCCGATTACCAGGGGCAGATCTTCGTCTCGGTATGGAACCGGGGACATGCGGCGTTCATGCTCAATCCCCTGGAGCGGATCGCCCAGCTGGTGGTGGTGCCGGTGGTGCAGGTGGATCTGAAGATCGTGGACGAGTTCGACGAGAGCCATCGCGGCAGCGGCGGCTTCGGCAGCACCGGCCGCCACTGATCCCGCAACCCGCGCCATGATCGCCTTCAACCGCGGGAACCGGATCGCGCTGACGGCGCTCTCTCTGCTGCTGGTCGCGCTGCCGGGCGTTGCCGAGTCCCCCCAGCGCGGGCTGAAAGTCATCGAGCTCGACGTCGCGGGCCACAAGCTCGACGTGGAGGTGGCGGCGACTCCCGAGTCCCGCTCCCAGGGACTGATGCATCGGCGCATGCTGCCCGAGAACCGTGGCATGCTGTTCGTGTTTCCCGTGGCCACGGTCCACAGGATGTGGATGGCGAACACGCCATTGCCGCTGAGCGTGGCCTACCTGGATTCCGGCGGCCGCATCCTCAATATCCTCGACATGCCGCCCCTCAGCTACAACACGTTCTCCGCCGCGGGAGACGCGCTCTACGCCATCGAAACCAACCAGGGCTGGTTCGCGAAGCGCGGCATCAAGGCCGGCACCCAGATCAAAGGTTTGCCCCCGGAACCCGGCAGGTAGCGCGGGAAGATCGCTCCGGCGGGATTGCCGCCCCGCCGGAATCGATCCCGGGATTCCGTCAGCAGCTGGCCTGCAGGGATCCGGCGATGACTCTCTGAACGATCTGCTGGCCGGAAACGCGGCAGGTCGCCCCGTTCTCGATGGCGGTTGCCGCGGCACGATCCACGCCGGATCCGGGAAACGCGCCCGCGATGTGGGCCTGGGCCGTGGCCCGGGCGTCATAGATTCCAGCCGCGCCGCCGGCCACGGAAACAGTGCCGTTGCCGGGGAACGCGGGCGCAATGGCCCACTGCGCCAACCGCTGCGTGCTGACACCGGCGAGGGAAGGCATCGCCATCGCCGCGCCTCCCGCGAACGCAAGGGCCAGGGTTAACCGCTTCATAACATTTTGCTTGAACATGATCGTCTCCTTACAGGTTGAGGTTCCGGGTGCCTTCACCCATGCCCCTTAGACCGATCGGCACGCCATTTCCTTACACGCGCTGGTCAGGGAATTGCGTCGCCCTGCCAGGAGGCCGCGGCCCTTGCTAGAATGGCGCGGACTCCCGGAATTCGTCGCCGACCGTTTCTCGTAGCCCTGGAACGTGATGCAGCTCAAGCCCCGCCTCGCGGCACTGATCGAGACCCTTTCCACGGGACTGGTGGAGCGCGCGACGCCGGTGCGCCTCGCCCTGCTGGCGGCCCTGGCCAGCGAGCACATTCTGCTGGTGGGCGCTCCCGGCACCGCGAAAAGCGAGCTCGCCCGGCGCCTGCATCGCGCGTTCCGGGACGCCGCCTATTTCGAGCGGCTGCTCACGCGCTTCTCGGTGCCCGAGGAGCTGTTCGGCCCGCTCTCCATCGCCGCCTTGGAGCAGGACCGCTACGAGCGGCAGACCGACGGCTACCTTCCCAGCGCTTCCATCGCCTTCATCGACGAAGTGTTCAAGGCCAACAGCGCCATCCTCAACGCGCTGCTCACCCTGCTCAACGAGCGCGAGTTCGACAATGGCGCGGCGCGCGTGCAAACCCCCCTCATCTGCGTGGTGGGCGCCACCAACGAGGTGCCGGACGACGAGGTGGGCGCCGCGTTTTACGACCGCTTCCTGGTGCGCTGCCGGCTGGAACCGGTGAGCGTCCCGGGGTTTGCCGAGCTGCTGCGCCTGCCGGAGGCCGATCTCGCCCATCCGGAGCCCGAGCTCAAGCTCGGCCGCGACGACCTCGCGGCCATCGACGCCGGCATCGATTCCGTGGAACTTCCCCAGGAAGTGGTGGAGCTGCTGGCGGCCATGCGCCAGTTTCTCTCCGCCGAGGGTGTCTACGTCTCCGACCGGCGCTGGCGCAAACTGGTGCGCCTGGTCAAGACCGCGGCTGTTACCGACGGGCGCAACGCGGTGTCGGTATGGGATCTCTGGCTGGCCCAGTTCTGCGCCATCCAACGTCTCGATCAGCGCCAGTTGGTGGAGGACTGGTTTGCGGGACGCCTCGGCACCGATCGCGTGCACAATCCCGAACGCTTCGCCCGGGCGGTGGAGGCGTTCGAGGCCCAGCTCGAGCTGGAGACCAGCGCCGAGGAGCTCAACTACGATGCCTCGGGGCGGCTCGCGGTGGCGGGAGTCAATGACGGCAAAGGCGGCGAGACTGCGCCTCGCATGTCCTATTTCGGAAAGTACCGCCGCTACGGCCGCACCCACGTCAACACCCGCGTCGATCAGGTCCAGGAGCTCATGGACCAGGCCGCAGCCTTTCTCGCGCGCCTGGACGCGGTGCTGGAAGACATGGGCCGGTTCGCGGGAACTCATCTCTGGGTCGATCCCCCGTTCTTCGACAGGGCCCGCGCCAACCTGCTGGGAACCCGCTCCACCGCGGGAGCGTTGCTCCATCGCCTGACCCAGGTGCAGGCGGGCTTCCGCGCCCTGCCGTTGCTGGAGCCTGATCCCGGACGGCGTCCCCAGCCGATCTCCTTCGACTGACGGCCAGCCGTGTCTGCGCATCCCGGCGGATTCTCCCCCGACGCCCTGGACGCTCCATTGGCGTCGCTGGACGAATTGCCGCGCAGCCTCTGGCTGCAGGGCATCATCAACAGCGTCGGCAAGCTTCCCGGCAGACTCGCCGGGTTGAGCTCGCTGCGTCGTTCCCTGTCCCAGGGCAACCTGCCGCCTGCCGCCGAGTGGCCGGTGCCGCCGGTCGCCGATCCCTTCCTGCACAAGGTCGCCGAGCTGGAGCTGCCGCGCTACTGCCGCGAGCGCGAGGACGTGGCCGACCAGGTGGTGCAATCCCTGCTCTGGCACAGCGACCGCATTATCGACTATCTCCACGAGCATGACCTGGACCAGGCCGTGGCGCGGGCGGCGGAGGCGTTCGCCGCGGAGTGGCGTTCCACCACCGGCGAAATGGACGAGTTGCTGTACGTGTTCGGCGCTCTGGGCGACACCCTGAAGGGCGAACGCTGGGCGCTGGTGAAGGGCCTGCTGCATTCGGAAGGCTGGCAGGAGCTGGTGCGCATTCGCAAGCGCCTGGAGGCCATGCCGGAGCTGCGCGCCGTGATCCGCGGCCTCGGCCGGGCGCGCCAGACCGACGAGTTCGACGACCGGGAGCGCCCCGAGGTCGAGGTCATCGAGAGGGTGCACGGCGTGCGGCTCCACGCGCGGGAACTGCGCATCCCGGAGGTGCCCGCGGAAACCCGCGGCGTGCAGCGCAGCGGCCGCATCGCCCGCATGCTCCCGAGCGAGGCGGCGCTGCTCCGCCACCCGCGCCTGCGTCTGGTCTGGTTCGCGCGCCATGCCGAGCGCGCACTGCTGACCTACGAGGACGACGACCGGGTGCGGGAAGCCGTTCCGGTGGAAGCGCCCGCCTGGCGCCGCAGGGCCCATCCCCGGCCCCAGCGCCGGCTGGAGATGGGCCCCATGATCCTGTGCGTGGACACATCCGCCTCCATGCATGGCGCCGCCGAAGACGTGGCCAAGGCCACGGTGCTGGAAGCCATGCGCACCGCCGCCGCCCAGAAGCGGCGCTGCCTGGCCTACGCCTTCAGCGGGCCGGAAGAAGTGGTGGAGCGGGAACTGGGTGTGGACGAGGAAGGCATCACCGGCGCCATCGCGTTCTTGACCCAGTCCTTCCACGGCGGCACCGATGTCGACGAGCCGCTGCGCCGGGCGCTGGAGCGGATCCAGGAAGAAGCCTGGCAGTTCGCGGACCTGGTCATCGCCTCCGACGGCCAGTTCGCCCCGACCCCGGAACTGGCCGCCCGGCTCGACGGCGCCAAGCGCGACCTCGGGTTGCGGGTGCAGGGAGTGCTCACCGCCGACCGGGACACCGTCGGCATGCTCGAGGTGTGCAGCCACATCCTGCGGGTCAACGAGTGGCGCCAGCTGGCGGAACCGGCTTCCGCTAAGGGCGACCGCGGCAGCCTGGCGGTGCGCTATTTCCCCGGCGTCTTCGCCAGTGACGGTGAGCCTGCGCGCGTCAGCGGCGGCGTGATCCCTCCGCGCGCCAAGGAATAACTCTGCTGCGGAATCACGCCATCGCCGCGCGTCGGTGCATATGACCTTCGACCAATTGCCCGTGGCATGCCAGAGTGCTACGGTACCTTCCACGCGCCATCAGCGCCTCGCGAATGGCACCACGGCGCGCAGCGCAGCCGCACGATCGGCATGACGAAACAGGCGCGCCAGGGCGCCGGCACGGCAAAGCGGAATGCAGATCGCGATACGCTCATCGCCGGGTCGCCCGAGCGGACAACCGACGAATCATAAACTTAGCAAAAACCCCCAGAGCATCATTGAATTGTCATTGTTTTGTGATTGACTTCCGAAGGGTGCGTGCCATATTGGTAACTGCGCGCCCGGGCGATAGTCAAAGAATCCAGTGCTCGCATCGGGGCTTCCCGTTGAGAATCATGGTAAGGGCAAGGCATGGATCTCCTGGTTGACCTCAACTTGCTTGGAACCTCTCCGGCGTTTGTCGAGGCAGTGCGCCTCCTCAATCGCTTCGCCTCCTGCGACGCAACAGTGCTGTTGCAGGGCGAAACCGGCACCGGCAAGGAGGTCGCCGCCCGGGCAATTCACCACTTGGGGTCGCGCCGGGATCGCCCGTTCGTCCCCGTCAACTGCGGCGCCCTGCCGGACAATCTTCTCGAGGCGGAACTTTTCGGACACGAGCGCGGCGCGTTCACTGACGCCAGGGAGCGCCGCCAGGGCATGGTGTCCCAGGCGGAAGGGGGAACCCTGTTCCTCGACGAAATCGAGGCCATGAGCCCCCGCGCCCAAGTGGTGCTGCTGCGCTTCCTGCAGGATCACAGTTACCGTCCGGTGGGCGGGCGGTTGACGCGGTGCGAAAATCTCCGCGTCATTGCCGCCAGCAACGTGGATTTGAAGGAATTGGTCGCCCGGGACCGGTTTCGCAGCGACCTTCTTTACCGACTGAGCGTCCTCACCGTGACCATGCCGCCCCTGCGGGAGCGGGGCGGCGACGCGCTGCTGCTGGCGGAATCCTTTCTTTCACGCTATGCGCAGCAATACGGCCGCGGCGAAAAGCGACTTCATCCCGATACCGCCCATTGGCTTACCCGCTATCCATGGCCGGGAAACATACGTGAGCTTGAAAATCTTTTGCTGCGGGAGTTTCTCCTCAGCGAGCGAGATGCGCTTGAAATCGCGCCTCCGGACCCGGCTTACGCCGCCACTTCGGGGGCAGGCCCATTGTCCGGCCGCGAATCCGATCCGGGCTTTCGCAAGGCGAAGGCGTCCGCCGTGGCGGCGTTCGAGCGCAGCTATCTCGAGAACCTGCTGAACAGGACCCGCGGCAATCTGTCGCAGGCCGCCCGCGTGTCGCGCAAGGACCGCAGCACCCTCGCCCGGCTGGTCAAAAAGCACGGGATCGAGATCTCCCGCTTCCGGTTTTAGAGGCGTTCCCTAGTCAGCGGTGGCCCCTGGATCTGTCTCGGGGGCGCTCGCCAATCGCGCCGGGGTGTGGCCTGCCCACCATGGGTCGGGGCGCCTCCGCCCCACACCCCCCGGCACCGACCTTCCCGCTAATTTCCAGAGACTTGCTGGCACCCGGCAGGAACGCGCCTTAGGGTTCCGGCGCCACACCCCTCTTCGGCAGAAAACATTAACGCATTTCCCATCATAGGCTTATAGCAGAACCGAACCTGGCACGCGCTTTGCCATGGGAACGAGGACGAAGGACGTGCACAGCCGAGCCAATTGACAATCCCGTGGCGCTTGCGGACCCGATGCCAGCCAAAGACGACACCGACCGGGAGGACCCCGCGGTGGTCGCCCTAGCAGACGAGGTCATGGGCTATCTCAGGGCACACCCGGATGCCGCCGATACGATGGAACACATTGCCCGCTGGTGGATTTTGCAGCAGCGGATCGAGGCGGGACTGGCGGCAACCCAGAAAGCCCTCGACTATCTGGAGCGACAGGGCGCCCTTGAGAAAACCGTGCAGGGTGTCTACCGCCTGGCGAAACAGCGGAAACGGTAGCCGACCGTGGCAACTACCTCACGCTTTCGCCGGTTATCAGAGCCCTGCCGAGGGGCCCGCTGATGGCGTCCGTCGCAGCCATCCACTCCGTGGTGAGCGGGCTCGCCCAGCACCTTACACGCGCCCATCAGCTTTCGCCCATCAAGGATATGTCTTGCGCGTTTACTCCGGTTGGCACAAGCGAGTTCAAAAAGCTGGACGGAAAGAACACCACCTGCTCCATATTTCTCTATCGGGTCACCCAGAACGAGCACACCCGCAACCCGCGGCCGGGCGCGTCGGTGCGGCCTCCCCTGGCGATCAACCTGCACCTGTTGTTCACGGTATGGGCAGATTCGCCCCTCAAGGAGTTGACCGTGCTTGGCTGGGTGATGCGGGAACTGCATGCCTACCCGTTACTGGACCGCTCTCTGCTCGCCGCAAGCGGCCAGTTCCGGGATGCCGAGTCGGTACAGTTAATTTCGGAAGAGCTCTCCCTGGATGACATGACCAAGCTGTGGCAGGCCCTGACGCCACCCCTGCGGCCGTCGTTCACTTTCATCGCCCGCAACGTCCAGATCGGGCCCGACACCGAGGAGCAGTTCGCGCCGGTGATCGCCACCCGCTTCGACGTGAGCGACGAACTGGAAGGCGCATGAACGAACTAGTGGAACGGCGTGTGCTGGGCGCCATCGAATTCGTCAGCGCGGTCACGGGCGCCCGCATCTTGGAGCCGCTCAAAGTCGACATCGACGGCGTAACTCCGGCGCGCAACGGCCGGGGGCTCTATGTACTGCGCCAGGCGCGGGGTCTGGAACAACATACCACCTCGTTCCAAGAAGCTCCGGACAGTCCCCCGGAGGCCACGGTGCTTCTGGAACTTAAGGTGGAGGACCCCCAGCGCCACTTCCTGCCGCGCGTCGCGGAAGTCCGGCTGCCCCGCTCTCGTGCCGCCGCCGGTGATCCGGGGGCGGCGCTGACTCCCATCACCATCAAGCTGTTCCCGGCGGCGGCGGCGCCCACCGGGGCCAACTGGGCGCTGCTGCGGGCACGCGTACGAATTCCCGGCACGGAGGACATCGGGCTCGTCAATGCCTTGCTGCGGGTAGCGCCCCAGCTTCCCGGCGCCAATCCCGTCCTCGCGATGACGGACGCCAGGGGTGAAGCCCTGGTGGCCGTGCCGGGAGTTCCGCCCGTCCTTCCCGCAGCGGGTGGTGGCGGCGGCGGCGGTGGCGGCGGCGCAGTGCTCACCAGCGATTTTCCGGCCGCCATCGAAGTCGTTCTGGACGAGGAGGTAGTGCGTTTGGCCAACGCCACGCCACCGGTCCCCCGTCCGAATCCGGACACGATTGAAACCCGACTCGCGTCCAGCGAAAGCGGGGTCAGCAGTGTGAACGCCCCGGCGGCCAATCTCAGCGCCGGGAAGACGGTCCGCATGGTGATCGAGGCGGCGTGGCCATGAGCCGCCCGAGCATTTTTTCCCTTACTGCCCTAACGGAGGTTAACCGTGCCTGAGTATCTAGCACCCGGTGTATATGTCGAGGAAACCAGCTTTCGGTCCAAGTCCATCGAGGGCGTCGGCACCAGCACGACCGCCTTCGTGGGTCCCACTGCTTTCGGGCCCGTGGGTGGCACTCCCGAGCTGTTAACCAGCTTTGCCGACTTCGAGCGCATCTATGGGGGCGTCGAGAACCTGAATTTCGGCTCCACGCCGACCCTGAACTACGCAGCCCATGCGGCGCGGGCTTATTTCAACAACGGAGGCGCGCGGCTGTATGTGGTGCGCGTTTTCAACGGAAGCGGTGGACAGGCGGACACGAAGAAGGACCCGGTGCTGAAGGATCCCGCCACCAATCCCACCAAGTTTGCCTATTTCAAGGCGCGTTTCCCCGGGACGTCCATGAACGGGGCAGCGGTGGCGGTGCAGCAGGTCGCGGTCCCCTTGGGCGGTAAGGGATTTCTCGCAAGGCAGCCGGAAGGCGCAACCCTGCGCATCAAGGGCGGCACCACCGCGAATCCGACCTTCGAGATATGGTTCAAGAAAGGCGGAAAGTTCCAGAAGCTGAAGGCCGACAACAGCGGACCGGAAGACGTCGCCGCCAATGCCCAGACCGACGACGTGAAGGCCGAATCCCTCAGCCTGACGGTGGCGCTGATCAAGGACGGGCGCGTGTTGGCCGAATTTCCGGGGCTCTCCTCCAACGATGCCCATCCCCGTTATCTGGGTCAGGTGCTCAAGGCCAACCCGGGCGACCGAAATGACCAGATTTCGCTGCCGATCTCGTTCGAGGTGGACACCGGCGTTCCGGGTACCGACCCGGTCAGCCTCCTCAAGGGCCTGGTCGGCGATCAGCCGGACCCGAAGACCAAGAAGGACAGCGACGAACCTGCCGGCTCTTTCGCTATGGCAGACGGCACAGACGGCTCTCAGCCCCAGGCCGCAAATTACGAGACGGCCAGCGGCGTCGCCGCCGGCTTCGATCTCCTCATCGGGCTCGAGGACGTCTCCATTGTCGCCGCTCCCGGATACTCCGCCTACGCGGAAGGCAGCTCGATCCAGGACAAGCTCATCGGGCACACCGAAAAGCCGCGCCGCTACCGCATCGCGGTACTGGACTCGCCCTCGGGCAACCCCTCCCCGAGTACCATGCGCACCGAGCGCGGCAAGATCGACTCTACCCGCGCCGCGATCTATTACCCCTGGGTGGTGACCGCGAATCCCCTTGCCAATCCCAACAACACCGAGCCCCGGGAGATCTCGTTGCCGCCATCGGGATTCGTCTGCGGCATCTACGTCCGCAACGACGTCACCCGGGGCGTCTTCAAGGCACCCGCCAACGAAGTCGTGCGGGACGCGCTGCGCTTCGAGCGGGACGTCAATTTCGCCGAGCAGGAACTGCTCAACCCCATCGGCGTCAACTGCCTGAGATTTCTCGCCGGCCGCGGGCTGCGGGTCTGGGGCGCGCGCACCGTCTCGTCGGACCCGGAATGGAAGTATGTCAACGTCCGCCGCTACTTCAACTATCTGGAGGCATCCATCGACCGCGGCACCCAGTGGGCGGTGTTCGAGCC
>DKBC01000095.1 GCA_002451065.1 Betaproteobacteria bacterium UBA6910 | reverse complement strand
GGCCGTACCGGTCTTGCCGGCCACCCGGTAGCCCGGCACCCGGGCGCGCGGTGCGGTTCCTCCCGGCTGAACCGCGAGTTCTAGCATGCCGCGCACCGCGCGCGCCGTCTCGGGAGACATGACGCGCTCTCCCGGCACCGGAGCATCGAGGCGAACCAGAGAAACGGGCCTGATCTCTCCATCGTTGGCGAAGATGGTGTACGCCCGGGCCAGTTGAAGGAGCGTTACCGAAATGCCGTGGCCATAGGACATGGTCGCGTGCTCGATGGGGCGCCAACTCTTGTGGGGCCGCAGCCGTCCCCCGGCCTCCCCCGGGAAGCCGCTTCCGGTGGGGCCGCCGAATCCCGCGCCGTGGAGGACGTTCCAGAGGCGCTCCGGGGGCATGGAAAGCGCCAGCTTGGCGGCCCCGACGTTGCTCGATTTCTGGATCACCTGGGACACGGTCAGTCGTCCCTCGGGATGGGCATCCCGAATGGTCGCCCTGCCGATAGCCATATATCCCGGCGCGGTCTCCACCACGCTTTCGGGCCGGACAATCCCGGATTCCAAGGCCGCCGCCGCGGTGAACGGCTTGAGGGTCGAGCCCGGCTCAAACACGTCCGTGAGCGCACGATTGCGGGCCCGCGGCCCCGTGAGCGAGGTCCTGTTGTTGGGGTTGTAGGTAGGCACGTTGGCCAAAGCCAGCACTTCTCCGGTGCGGGCGTCCAGCACCACGATCCCACCAGCCCGGGCTCGGTGCTGCGCCACCGCCTCCTTGAGCTCCCGGTAGGCGAGGTATTGGATCTTGGTGTCGATGGACAGCGCCAGATTCTGGCCTGGCCTGGGGACGCGGATGCTCTCCACGTCCTCGACGATGCGCCCGAGCCGGTCCTTGATCACGCGCCGGCTACCCGGCCTTCCTGCGAGATGATCCTGGAAAGCGAGTTCGATGCCTTCCTGCCCGGCATCGTCCACGCTGGTGAATCCGATCACGTGGGCCAGCGTGTCCCCCGCCGGATAATAGCGCCGGTACTCCCGCTGCAGGAACACCCCCGGGACTCCCAGGGCCGTCACCCGGGCGGCATCCTCCGGGGGCAGGCGGCGCTTGAGGTACACGAACTCCCGCTCGTCGTCACTGATGCGGTGCTTGAGTTCCGACAGGTCCATGCGCAGCGCGGCCGCGAGCTGCTGCAGCTGCCTGCGGCTCGCCTCCAGGTCCTGGGGGCTCGCCCAAACCGACTCCACCGGGGTGGAAACCGCCAGTACTTCGCCGCGGCGATCCGTGATCACGCCTCGGTTCGCCGAGATCTCGATGACGCGGCTGGCCCGGGCATCGCCTTTCTGTTGCAGGAAGTCGTTGCGGACGACTTGAAGATAAAGGGCACGGCCAATGAGCGCCGCGAAGGTGATCAGCAGCAGCCCGAGCAGCAAGCCGGCGCGCCAGCGGGGGAGATTCGGGGGCAGCGCCTGCCCTGATGCGGGATTCAACGGGCCTCCCGCGACACGCCCGCCGGCGGCGGAACGATTTGAATTCGCGACGGCTCGGGCACGCGCATCCCGAGTTGCTGGCGGGCGATGCGCTCGATCCGTCCGTGCCTGGCCCAGGTGCTCTGCTCCAGCTGGAGCCGCCCGAAATCCTCCTCCAGGCGCTTGGTCAATTCCTGTTCCTTCTGCAATTCCACAAACAGCTTGCGCGCTTTGTGTTGCGAGGTCACAACTCCGAGCGCACAAGCGATCACGACCCCGAGCAGAATCAGATTCAGCCGCATCATAAGCGCTCAGCGACCCTCATCACCGCGCTCCGCGCCCGTGGATTCCTTGCCACCTCCACCTGGGGCGGCCGCAGCGCCTTTCCCACCACCCGCAGCGGCGGCGGCGGGAGGTCCCGCTCCCGCACCGGCAGCTTCCGCGGCAGGCGGTCGAAGCCGGAGTTACGGCGGAAGAACCGCTTCACCATGCGGTCCTCGAGGGAGTGAAAACTGATCACCACCAGCCGCCCGCCGCGCCGGAGGCAAGTGACGGCCTGGGGTAGCACTAGCGACAGCTCTTCAAGCTCCGCATTGGTGTGAATCCGTAGAGCCTGAAAACTCCGCGTCGCCGGATCCTGGCCTGGCTCGCGCGTGGGGATGGCTTTTGCCACGATCTCGGCAAATTGTCGTGTGGTAGCAATAGGCCCCCGCGCTCTTGCCGCAACAACCGCTCTTGCAACCTGTTTAGCAAACCGTTCTTCGCCATAGTTTTTTATTACCTCCTCCAGTTCCCGCTCGCTCACCGAGGCGAGCCAGTCGGCGGCGCTGCGACCCCGCGCGGGATCCATGCGCATGTCGAGAGGACCGTCCAGCCGGAAGCTGAAGCCCCGCGCCGCGTCCTCGAGTTGCCCCGAGGACACGCCGAGATCCAGCAACAGCCCGTCCAACCCCGCGACTTCTCTCTCCCTAAGCACCTCCGCCAGTTGCGCGAACCCGCTGTGCACGATTTCGAACCGCGGGTCCACCCATTCCCTGCCCGCCGCGACTGCTGCGGGATCCTTGTCCAGCGCAATCAGCCTTCCATGAGGTCCCAGCCGCTCTAGGATGAGCCGGCTATGTCCCCCGCGCCCGAAGGTGCCGTCCACGTAGGTGCCATCTGCCTGCACGCGCAGCCCGTCGACCGCTTCCAGGGCAAGCACCGGTGCGTGGGCAACGGTCTCCGCCCTCACAACGAGAAGCCGTCCAGCTCCGGCGGGACTCCCTCCTTGAACAGCTGGGCGTCCTCCATTTGCTGGTTCCACTTCTCCTGATCCCATACCTCGAATTTGGCGCCTTGCCCCACCAGCACCACGTCCTTCTCCAGCGTCGCGAACTCCCGCAGCGGTCCTGGCACCAGGATGCGACCCGCGCTGTCCATCTCCACGTCGCTGGCATTCCCCACCAGCAACCGCTGAAGCGCTCGGGTGTTGGGATTGAAGCTGGAAAGGCTGTTGAGCTTGTGCTCGATGGGCTCCCAGGCGGGCTGGGGGTAGAGGAGCAGGCAGCGGGAGGGGTCGGCGGTGACCACCAGCCGGCCGGCACAATGGGCCAGCAGGGCGTCCCGGTACTTCGCCGGCACTGCGAGCCTGCCCTTACTGTCCAGTGTTAGCTGTGTGACCCCGCGAAACATCTGTCCCCTTTTTGTTTAGGCGGGCCGGGAGATCCCCACAATCCCCCACAATTCTCCACGTTCGCCCACTATAGACTAGAATTTTCCCCGGGGTCAAGCGGAAAATGGGCATTTTGCATTTCAGGACAAAGACTTATCGCGTCAACCTAGTGTCGAAAAATTTGTACTTGAGAAATAAGGGGATAGATTCCCTGTGTGCGTCTTATCACACCGGATCCAGGCTAGAACTGTGGGGGAAGAGAACGGAAGCGAAGCCGGCCGATAAGCCGGGTTCTGTCAGGCACCCTTGCGGGTGCCCGGACAGCCATTCCTCTAGGCGCACGGTCGCCCGCGCGCTCAAGCGACCTACCCGGAAGCAGCGCGAGCCACGCTGTAGCTTCCCTATTTGGTCTTGCTCCGGATGGGGTTTGGCGTGCCGTCCGTGTTGCCACGGACGCGGTGGGCTCTTACCCCACC
>DKBC01000306.1 GCA_002451065.1 Betaproteobacteria bacterium UBA6910 | reverse complement strand
TAGCCGCCGTCGATCTGATAGCCGGTGAAGCGCGCGCGGTCGCACAGGTTCTCGCGGCCGGTTCGGCAGAAACCGCAGCTGCCGCAGGTCTCGCCGAGCCAAGGCACCCCCACCCGGTCGCCCTCCTGAAACCGCTCCACGCTACGCCCCTTCGCGACCACGGTACCGACGATCTCGTGGCCGAGGATCAGGGGCAGCTTGGGGCGGGTGAGTTCCCCATCCGCCACATGGAGATCGGTGCGGCAGACNNACGTGCAGATCGGTGCGGCAGACGCCGCAGGCCTTGACTCGAAGCAGGATCTGGCCGGGGCCCGGCTCGGGGCGGGGAATCTCGACAAGGCTGAGGGGCTGGCGGGCGGCGTTCAGCCGCATGGCGCGCAAGTTCGGGGTTCCCTAGTCGGCGCGTGCGTTGCGCACGAGGAAGGCGATGATGCGGTCTTCCTTTAGCTCTCCCCTGGGATTGGGCACCCTCCCCTGCACCGTGCCGATCCACTCCAGATGGCGCTTCATGCGGTCCACCACTCTTGGCCATTCCGCCGCCGTGTGGCGCTTCGGGTCGGGGAGACTGTGGCACTGGGAGCAGGCCAGGTCGAAGGCGCGGCCGTCCGCAGACTCCAGGTCGTAGCGGCGGCGGTCGATGGGATCCTGGGCGTATTTCACGAGGTAGGCGTTCAACGCCTCCAGCTCCACCTCGCTCGGAGCCTCCACGCCTTCCATCATCTCCTGCATCACGGTCCCGAGGTTGCCTTTACCCTGCATGCGCCAATTCATGCGCTTCACGATACGGGGCCAGTTCTGAGCAGTATGCATGGCGGGGCTGGGCAGGTAATGGCACTGCACGCAATACCGGGCCAGGGTCCGAGCGCCGGCGGAATCCGGCTCGGGAAGTTCTCCGGCTTTGGGCCCCGGAGGCAGGATCCGGCGCAACATGCGACCGTGGGGGCTGTCCTGCCAGCGCCGGGAGGCTTCGCGCTCCAGGGCGGTTCCTTCCGCGGGGGTTGACTCCGAGGGCGCGCCTGCGGCGACGGGGAGCGCGGTCCAAGTGGCCGCGATCGCGGAAACCACGAGTGCGCAAGCGAGCGGTCGCTGGAATTTCATGAGCTCGGAAGGCGGCAGTTCGCTCCAATTTTAGGGGAAACTCGCCGCCAGGAAACCTCATGCCGCACGTGGGTATTTGGGAGCCACGCGTAAAGTGGGGATGGAACCGCGGCCCAGCAAGCAGTGCCCAGGTTGCGGGGCGGGCTTCACCTGCGACTTTGAGGCCGGCTTGGAACCCTGCCGGTGCAGCCAAGACTTTCCGCCCGCGCTCAATCTCGAGTGCGCCGCCGTGCGGCTGACGGGGCCCGGATTCCCCGGTACCGCAGCGGCGCGGGTATTGGGATAGAATGCGCGCATTTGCGACCCGTCCCTTGGAAGCCCTTCTCGTTTCCACTTCCATCGTTGCCCTGGCGGAAATGGGCGACAAGACACAGCTTCTGTCCTTCGTCCTGGCGGCGAAGCTCAAGCGCAAGGTTCCGATCCTGCTGGGCATTACGGCGGCGACCCTCGCCAACCATTTCCTCGCCGGCTACGTTGGCGCGTGGCTGGCCCGCCTGGTTTCTCCGCAGATCCTGACCTGGGTCGTCGCGTTTGCGTTTTTTGCTTTCGGAGTGTGGGCCCTGAAGCCCGACACCCTGGCGGAAGACCAGGAATTGCGCGGGGCCGGCGTGTTCATGACCACCCTGATCGCGTTTTTCCTGGTGGAGATGGGAGACAAGACCCAGCTTGCGACCGTGGCGCTGGCGGCGCGTTACGAGTCTCTGATCGCGGTGGTGGCGGGCACCACCCTGGGCATGGTGATCGCCAACGCGCCCGCGGTGTGGATGGGCGGGGCGCTTGCCCACCGTATCAACATGAAATGGATGCGCTGGGTCGCCGCCGCGCTGTTCGTGGTGCTCGGAATGCTCACGCTGGTGAGCGGCGTCGAGGCGCCGCCCCTCAAGCCTTGAAGCCGATCCTGGTGTGGCTGCCGTCGCAGAACGGCCTGTTCTTCGACGCTCCGCACCGGCAAAGGGCGATCCGGGTGTCCTGCAGCAGGAGCTCGCCCAGCTCGTCGATCTTTCCCCGCAGATAGACCCGCCGGTCCCCGCATATTTTCGCCTCGTTCTTGACGGGCACGCTCTCGGGAGCACGCCGATACCTGAAATTCCTGTGCAGGGCCCCGGTCGGGCAGCGCGCAACCAATTCGGCAAGCTTCGCGCCGGGCGCGGCGTCCGAACTGATCCACGGCTTTGCGTTGGGGTCGAAGTCGCTGGGCAGGCCGGGGACGCACGCCGCCGCATGGATGCGGCGTTTCCCGTCATGGGTGACCACGGCTTCGCGGCCGGAATATTCCCTGGGAGAACCGGACATGGCCGCCTCCTCTGGAGTACGTGAGCGTCCGATGCTGCGCATTTGGAATGACCGGAAAAACGAAAGCCCCGCGCGCGGCGGGGCTTTTCGGGGATGCGGCATGGATCAGCTGTGAATGTAGTGTTCCAACTGCTCGATGATGAAACGCTGTTCTGAAATGGTGTCCTTCACCAGGTCGCCGATGGAAAGGACGCCGATGACCTTCTCACCATCCACTACCGGCAGGTGGCGCACCCGCTTGTCGGTCATCAGTGCCATGCATTGGTCCGCCGTCATTTCAGGGGGGACATAGACCACTCCCTTGGTCATCAACTCGTAGACCTTGATCTCCTTCGGCGTCTTGTCCTGGGTGAACAGGCGCCGGGCGAAATCTCGCTCCGATATGATGCCGCTGAGCTTGCCTTGGTCGAGCACCAGGAGCGCGCCAATGTTGCGGTCGGCCATGGTTTTCATGGCGTCATGCACGGTGGCATTGGGCCCGATGGAAAGGATCTCCTGACCCTTGCCTTGAAGAAGCTGGCGTGCGGTCTTCATCTCCTCCTCCGCTGAGTTATTTAAGGCGATCCCGGGAAACAGGCCCGGGTCGCGGCGGCGCCGCGAAGTCCCGGGTTAAGTCTAGCAAAAAAGTCCGGGATTCGGGGCGGCGTTCCGCCCCGGCGCAACCCTCAGTCCAGCTGTTCGTAAAGGGGAAGGGTGAGGAATTCCGTGAAGTTCTCCGAGGTGCACATCTCCTCGAAGATTTGCGCGGCCGTCCGATAGGTGGCGCTAAACGCCGGCTCGCCCACCAGGCTCTTGACCTTCTCCAGTTCCTGGGGAAGAAGATCGCGCACCAGCTCCTTGGTGACCTTGCGGCCATCTTCCAGCCTGCCCTTGGGCGACCGGATCCACTGCCAAACCTGGGAGCGGGAAATTTCGGCGGTTGCCGCGTCCTCCATGAGGTTGAAGATGGGCACGCACCCGTTGCCCGCGAGCCAGGAGCCCAGGTACTGGATTCCGACCGAGATGTTGTGGCGCAGCCCGGTTTCGGTGATGGGTTGCTGCGGCTGGAAGTCCAGCAGGTCGGCCGCGGTTACTGTCACGTCATCGCGCTGCTTGTCGATTTGGTTGGGCCGGTCACCCAGCACGGCCACGAATTCGTGCATGGCGAGGTCCACCAGGCCCGGGTGCGCCACCCAGCCGCCGTCGTAGCCGTCCGTCGCGTCGCGCTTCTTGTCTGCGCGCACTCCCGCCATGGCCTTGTCATTGGCCTCCTGGTCGTTCTTGATGGGGATGAGCGCCGACATGCCGCCGATGGCCGGCGCATTGCGGCGGTGGCAGATTTGAAGCAGCAGCAGGCCGTAGGCGCGCATAAACGGCACCGTCATGGTGATCCTGCCCCGGTCCGCCAGGCAGAAGTCCCGGTTTCTGCGGAACTTCTTGATGCAAGAAAAGATATAGTCCCAGCGCCCGGCATTTAGCCCGGCGGAATGGTCCCGCAGCTCGTACAGGATCTCGTCCATCTCGAAGGCAGCAAGGATAGTCTCCACCAGCACCGTGGCCTTGATGGTGCCTTGGGGAATGCCGAGTTCCTGCTGGGTGGCAACGAAAATGTCGTTCCACAGCCGCGCTTCCAAGTGCGACTCCAGCTTGGGCAGATAGAAATACGGGCCGGTGCCGCGGGAGATCAGCTCCTTTGCGTTATGGAACATGCATAGTGCAAAGTCGAAGATGCCGCCCGAGACCCGCTGGCCGTCCACGGTGACGTGCTTCTCGTCTAGGTGCCAGCCCCGCGGCCGCACCAGCAGAGTGGCGACCTTGTCGTTGAGGCGGTACTGCTTGCCGGCTTGGTCCAGGCTGATGGTGCGGCGGACGGCGTCGCGGACATTGATTTGACCCTGGATCTGGTTGAACCAATTCGGGGAGTTGGCGTCCTCGAAATCCGTCATGTAGGCGTCCGCCCCCGAGTTGAGGGCGTTGATGATCATCTTGCGTTCCGTGGGACCCGTGATTTCAACGCGCCGGCACTCCAGGTCTTTGGGCAGGGGTGCGATGGTCCACTTGCTGTCCCGGATCTCTTGAGTCTCCGGCAGGAAATCCGGCAGCCTTCCGGCGTCGATCTGCTTTTGGCGCTCGACGCGCATGACCAGCAGCTCCTGGCGCCGCGCCTCAAACTGGCGGTGCAGCTTCACCACCAAAGCCAGGGCGTCCGGCGTGAGGATCTGGGCGAATTCAGAGGAAACGGGAACGCCGATCTGCAGGCCCGCAGGATAATGGCTGACGGTATTCATTGCTGGTTCTCCGTGGGAAGCCGGGGGATAGCGGATAAGTTTACCGCATTGCACCAGATCCGGGCACCCCTAAATTACCCGATGATTTCAAACAGGTAACCACCGCTTCCTCGGAGCGATGTTGGTGCATGACGGCATGAAAAACGGCCAGACCGACCTTAAGAACTCCTGCCAGGCTCTCCGAAGACGCGGTCACAACGTGGTTTTTTTGCCTATATGCCAATCACGGCATCCGAAGCAAGTGCTCGCTCCGCGAATAACATTGCGAATTGAGGTTCACCGGGGGGATCCGATGGGGCGGGCTCATCGTTGAGCACCACCAGAGGCTCATGGACCAGGGTTGCGCGCGGGAGCAAGTGCAGTGGCCGACCGTTGGGACGGCCGCGGCAACGGGCCCGGCGCTGCCGGCTCAGAAAATGGCGGACGCCAGGACAGGATCTTCTATTCTGCCGCGAACAGGGCACGGCTTCGGTCACCCCGCGCGAATCCGACAAGAGGTGCCTCAAGACCTTTGCCCAGGGCGATGACCTTGAACAGTTCGCCCATTTCGGAGGGGCTGAGCAGCTTTTGAGCCTGGGCGGCCAGCGGAAGATAGCGGGCTGCATCCTCGGGTGACGCTCCCGCGAGCAAATCCGTGATTCCGCAGTTCACCAGGAAGTGGGCCTGAGTGGTGAATCCGAGCAGCCGAGCGCCTTGGCTCAGCCCGGCTTCGGTGACCGCGGTGAAGTCCACATGAGCCGAGATGTCGTTGAGTCCCGGCCAGGCGAAGGGATCGTCATGAGCCAGATGCCGGTAATGGCACATCAGGGTGCCGGCTGCGCGCTGTGGGTGGTAGTACTCCGCGCGCCCGAATCCATAGTCCACGAACAGCAGCATTCCCCGCTCCAGGATTCGGGCAAGGCTCGCCACGAGGGCCGGCACCGCGAGGCAGATTTCACTCACGTAATCGGGCCCCGGCGAGAGTCGGCGGGCCTCGTCCAGCAGCGGCCCGGACGGCATCGCCCGTTCCTCCCAGGAAAAGCCGTCGCCGGCTACGGCGACTCCGCATTCGAAAATGCCGGTCTCCCGCCAAGCCACCAAGTTAACCGGCAGCGCGTCGAGCACTTCGTTGGCGAGCACCAGGCCGTTCAGCTTTGCCGGCAGCCGGTCGAGCCAGCGCAGACGTGGAAACAGATGGGGCGCGGTGGCTCGCAACAGGGAAGCCTGCCGTTCTCGGAGGTCCGCGCTGAGTTCGAGGATTTCATAATGCACTGGCAGGGAGTCCAAGCGCTCCAGTTCCAGGAGCATCTGGCTCGCCAGGTTGCCCGAGCCGGCGCCGAGTTCGAGCACGCTGCCTCCGGCTTCAGCTAACACCTGGGCGGACTGGCGTGCGATGCAGCGCCCGAACAGCGGCGAGAGCTGCGGTGCCGTGACGAAGTCGCCCGCCGCGCCGAATTTGCGCGCTCCCCCGCTGTAATAGCCGAGGCCGGGCGCGTACAGGGCCAGCTCCATGTAGCGAGCGAAGGGGATCCACCCGCCCGCGGCGCGGATTTCATCCCGAATGAGAGCGCTCAGGCGCTGGCTGTGGGCCAGGCCTTCGGCATCGGGCTCGGGCTCGGGCAGGGAGGGCATGGGGTTATAATGCTTTTGATTCGAAATCAATTGACTGCAGGGAGTGTATTGGATTGGATGCGGGGCTCCAAGGCAAGGTGGCGCTGGTGACGGGGGGGGCGCGCCGGGTCGGCGCCGCGATCGCGCGGCGTCTCCACGGGTTGGGGTCGGCCGTGCTGGTCCATTACCGCGAATCCGACACCGCGGCCCGGGCCCTGGCGGCGGAGCTCAACCGCGAACGACGACATTCGGCGGCCATCGCCGCCTGCGATCTGCTGCAGATCCGGGCGCTCTCCGGGTTGGTGGAAGCCGCAGTGCGCGAATTCGGGCGCCTCGACGTGCTGGTCAACAACGCCTCCAGCTTCTTCCCGACGCCGGTGGGCGAGATCACGGAAGAGGCCTGGGCCGATCTCATGGGCACCAATCTCAAGGCGCCGGTGTTCCTGTCCCAGGCCGCAGCCGAGGAGCTCATGCGTCGGGAGGGCTGCATCGTCAACATCGTGGACATCCACGCCGTGTACCCGATGAAGGACCATCTGGTGTATTCGGCGGCGAAGGCGGGCCTGGTGGCTGCGACGCGGGCCCTCGCCCGGGAACTGGCGCCGCGGGTGCGGGCCAACGCGGTGGCGCCGGGTCCCATCCTCTGGCCGGAGGACTCCGCCTGGTCCGACAAAGGCCTGCGGGATCACATCATCCAGCGCACGCTCCTCAAGCGGGTGGGCGAGCCCGACGATATCGCCAAGGCCGTTGCGTTTCTGGTCGCCGATGCGCCTTACGTCACTGGCCAGGTCGTCAACGTCGATGGCGGCCGCACCGTCGCCTTGTGAGTTCGGGCGTTGATTTCTCGCCAAGAAGTTTCGAACAAGGAGGGCGCAGCGCACGCAGAGCTGACGAATCTGAACCACGGCAAGTTGCCCTTCTTTGCCCGCGAGCGCGCCAACGTTTACTGATACATGAACCAGCCCCTGGAGATTCCCGATCGCCGCGCCCGCTACGAGGCGAACAAGGTCGCCAAGCGCCTGCGCCGCTTGGCGGGGAAGGCCATCGCCGACTTCAACATGATCGGCGATGGCGACCGGGTCATGGTGTGCATGTCCGGCGGCAAGGACAGCCACGCGCTCCTGGACCTGCTGCTCGCGTTGCGGGAGAAAGCGCCGGTTTCCTTCGCCGTCGTGGCGGTGAATCTGGACCAGAAGCAGCCGGGCTTTCCCGCGGATGTGCTGCCGAAGTACCTGGAGTCCCGGGGCGTCAAGCATAGGATCGAGGAGCAGGACACCTATTCGGTGGTGCAACGGGTGATCCCCGAGGGCAAGACCATGTGCTCCCTCTGTTCGCGGTTGCGCCGGGGCGTGCTTTATCGATTGGCGTTCGAGCTCGGCGCCACCCGGATTGCCCTCGGTCACCACCGGGACGACATCCTGGAGACGTTTTTTCTCAACCTCTTCTTCGGCGGCAAGCTCAAGGCGATGCCCCCCAAACTGGTGTCCGACAACGGCCGCCATGTCGTGATCCGGCCCCTGGCCTACTGCCGGGAGAGGGACTTGGCCGAATACGCGAAGCTGCGGGACTTCCCCATCATTCCCTGCAATCTGTGCGGATCCCAGGAGCACCTCAAGCGCAAGGAGATCAAGGAAATGCTGTGTCAGTGGGAAAAGCGGCATCCGGCGCGCATCGAGACCCTGTTCAACGCCCTCGGCAACGTCGCGCCCTCCCACCTGCTGGATCCGCGGCTTTACGATTTCGCGGGGCTTAAGCCCCTGGGCGACCCGTTTCCCGAGGGCGACATCGGCTTCGACGAGGAAAATCTCGCACTGCCTTTTTTGCTGGAAAGCGCCAGGGCCGAAGATTAGCAAAAGGCGCGGCGCCCGCTGCTAGAATGCTGTCCGAACTTGGGAATCAACCTAAAGCCAAAAGACCATGAAGTTCCAGCCTGGCACGAAGATGAGCGCTTTCCATCCTCCGGTCCGCACCCTGATGGGGCCGGGCCCGTCGGACATGCATCCCCGGGTGCTGGCGGCGCTCGCACGTCCTCCCATCGGCTACCTTGACGCGGCGTTTATCGGCTTCCTGGACCAACTGATGCCGCTTCTGCGCTACGCGTTCCAGACCGAGAACGACGCAACTTTCCCCTTGTCGGGACCCGGATCGGTGGGCATGGAACTATGCCTGGTCAACCTCGTGAGCCCGGGTGACAAGGTCATTGTCTGCCGCAATGGCTTCTTCGGTGGCCGCATGGTCGAAATCGTCGAACGCTGCGGTGGAGTCCCGGTCGTGGTTGACGATCGTTGGGGCGAACCCGTGGACCCGCACAAGGTGGAAGACGCCCTGAAGCGGAATCCGGACGCGCGAGTCATTGCCTTCGTGCACGCCGAGACGTCGACCGGAGTGGTGTCTGACGCCAAGGCCTTGGCTGCCATCGCGCGCCGGCGCGACTGTTTCACGATCGTGGATGCGGTGACCTCGCTCGGCGGCGCGCCCCTCCAGGTGGACGAGTGGGGCATAGACGCCTGCTACTCGGCCGCCCAGAAATGCCTTTCCGGTCCACCGGGGCTTGCCCCGGTCACGTTCTCGGAGCGCGCCATCGAACGGGTGCGGGCGCGCGGGGAGAGAGTGCGCAGCTGGTTCATGGATCTGGGCCTGCTCCTCGGCTATTGGAGCGGAGCCACCCGCAGCTACCACCACACCCCGCCCGCCAACACCTATTACGCCTTGCACGAGGCGCTGCTCATGCTGCACGAGGAGGGCCTTGAGAATTCCTGGGCCAGGCACCGGCGCAACCACTGGGCGCTGAGAGCGGGGCTAGAGGCCCTGGGGCTCGGCTTTCTGGTCAAGGAGGCGCATCAGTTGCCGCAAATCACGTCGGTATTCGTTCCCGACGGTGTGGACGCCAAGGAGGTGCGCCGGCGGTTGTTCGCCGACTACGGCCTGGAGATCGGAGCGGGACTCGGCGATCTGGGAAGCAGGCTCTGGCGCTTCGGCATCATGGGGCACTCAAGCAGGAGAGAGAACGTGATGCTGTGCCTATGCGCCCTGGAGACGGTGCTCGCAGACCTGGGCGTGAAGGTGGAGTTCGGCGCCGCGGAATCGGCGGCGTATCGCGCTTATGCCGCGAACCCGCCGGAGGCGCGCGCGGCAGGAAGCTCCGCCTGATGGAGGGTTACCAGCTGAATGGTTCGGACATCGCCATCGGGTAGCCCGCCTCGCGCCAGGCCGCCACGCCGCCCCGGTACCAGATTACGTCGCGGAAGCCAAAGGCAACCGCCCGCAGCGCGGCGTTGTAGGACAACCAGCACTCCGAGCTGAGGCAGAAAAACACGAGCGGGCGATGGCGGTCGCCGCCGCTCAGTTTCTCAAGGATTGCCTCCAGGCGCGGCAATTCGTCCCCCGGAAACTCCGCGAGCCCCGCGTGGCGCAGCCAATACGCTCCCGGGAGCGTGGGGTGGGGCGGGTCTCCCAGCACATCCACCAGCACCACCCCGGATTCCCGGTCGAGCAGCGCCTTCAGCTCCGTCGTGAGCATCACCCGCGCTCCCGGAATTTCCCGTGGCGTGGGAGCGTGATAGTCGGCGCGGCGCAGCGAGGGTGCCGCGGCCACGCCCCAGTCCCTGTCTTCGTCGGCGAAGCGGGGCCCGGCGAACGCCGTGCATGCCGCTGACAGGAGCAGGGCGAGCATGGCGCCGACGATGGCGCTCGCTCCACGAAGCCAAGCCGGCAATTCGAGGGCCATGCCCGTCCTATAGCCCCAGGCGCTGCCAGATGGTGGAAACGAGGCCCGCTTGGTTGAGGGTGTAGAAATGGAGCCCCGGAGCTCCGGCCTTGAGCAGCCGGTCGCAGAGTTCCGTTACCACGTCCAGCCCAAAGGCCCGGATCGACGCCGTGTCGTCGCCGTAGCCCTCAAGTTTCTTGCGGACCCAGCGCGGGATCTCCGCCCCGCAGTTGTCCGAGAAGCGAGCCAGCTGGGAGAAGCGGCCGATGGGCATGATGCCGGGGACGATGGGAAGGTTCAGCCCCATGGCCTCGCAGGCGTCGACGAAATGAAAATAGGCGTCCGGATTATAGAAATACTGGGTGATGGCGGCATCGGCGCCCGCCTCCACCTTGCGCTTGAAATTCCGCAGATCGTCATCCGCCGAGCGCGCCTGGGGATGGTACTCGGGATAGCACGCCACCTCGATGTGAAACGCGGGGCCGAACTCCTTGCGCACGAAGGCCACCAGTTCGTTGGCATAGCGGAACTCCCCGGGCGCCGCCATCCCGGAGGGCAGGTCGCCGCGCAGGGCAACCAGGTGCCGGATGCCGTGATCGAGGTATGTCTGGAGCAGACTCCGGACGCTCTCCTGGGTGGAACTGATGCAGGAAATGTGGGGCGCGACCGCATGACCCTCCTCCTTGATCTCGAGCACGGTGGCGAGGGTGCGGTCCCGGGTCGATCCGCCGGCGCCGAAGGTCACGGAGAAAAACTTGGGCTTGAGCTGGGCCAGTTGCCGGCGGGTGGCGCGCAGCTTTTCCACTCCCTCCGCCGTCTGGGGCGGAAAGAACTCGCAGCTGAACGTGCGGGGAAACTTGCTCTGGCTTTGCATGGCGTGTCAGCGCGGCGCAGCCCGGGCCGCGCCGCCGTGACCTTTTCCGCCGGTTAGTAGCGGTACCAGTCGGGCTTGTACGGCCCGTTCTTCGGCACGCCGATGTACGCCGCCTGCTCGTCGGTCAGCTCGGAGAGCTGGGCGTTGAGCACCTTGAGCTGCAGCCGCGCCACCTTCTCG